>DATBWK010000098.1:0-2040 GCA_036514835.1 Bellilinea sp. | reverse complement strand
TGCTGAACAGCACCAGGGCTCCGATTAACAGCCCCAGACCGCCAAACTGGGTGATGATGAGGGCTTTGATGCCGCCGGCAACTGCTTTGGGATCATCATTATGGAAAGAGATCAAGGCATAAGAGGTCAGCGCGGTGATTTACCAGAAGACGAACATCAGCAGCAGATTGGTGGTCAGAACCAGGCCCACCATGGCGCCGATGAAAAATAGGACAAAGGCGTAGTAGCGGCCCAGTTGGGCTTCCCCGCGCATATAGTCAACCGAGAAGATGACCGCCAGAGAACCGATCACCGTGGCGATGGCGGCCAGGAACACTCCCAGCCCGTCAGGCGAGAAGGTGAAATCGCCAAACGCGCCGCCAACCGGGAAGGTGACCAATATCTGGTCTTTACCGAATGGAATGAGCAGCAAGGCAGCGATACCAGCCGCGACAGAAAAAGCGACTGCCAGGGTATGCTGCAGGCGCGGGTGCTGGTCGCCGGCAGCCCAGGTGAGGAGCGCTCCCAGCCAGGGAATGCCAATGGTCAGAAGGATCAAGGTTTCAGCCACAGGTCATCTCCTCAACGAAGTCAACGAACGCAAGTCGAGGGTGCCGATCACCCGGCGCACCTGCACAGCCAGCGCCATGCCGATCACCGCCACGATGGTATCCGCGATGATGACGGTAATCGCCAGGCTTTGACCCAGGTCTTGCTGCCCGGTAAGATAGCCTGCCAAAACCAGGGCAAGCATAGCGCCTTTGACCAGCAGCTGCAAGGCAACGATCACCTTGATCAAATGGCGGGTGGTCAAGAGGGCATAGATACCGATGCCAATCAACCCAAGGACAATGATGGTAACGATAGTGGGGATGGAAAGTGTCATTTTCCATGCTCCTTCACGGTCAAAGGCCGGCGGGCAACCTGTTCGGAAAGCAATCCAAGCACTCCTAAGACACCAGAGAAGATCATCAAGATTTGCAGCAGGGTATCCAGCTGACGGTCTTCCCAGAAAATTTCAGTGAAATTGCCAAAAACCTGGCCGGCGGCGATCTGGTTGATCTCCGGCAGGATGAAATACAGCAGCAGGGCAGCTGCAACAAAGAGCAGCCCCCAGGCTAACGGCTTCGGCATCATGCGGCGGGCATCCAGATTTTCCTCACCCGTCAGGTTGATGGCAAACACAAATAGCACCGTCACCAGCCCGGCGCCGACACTCAATTCAATGACGGCAATTTCGGGCGCGCCTAAAAGGTACATTTCCAAGGCAACCAGCGCACTGGCGCCTGCCAGCCAAAGCGCGGAGACCAACAAGCGCGCTGCCCGCACTGCCTGGAAGGCGCATACCAGCGTTGCCGCCGCAATCAGAGCATGAAGCATTCTTTCACCTCCAACGAGGAAATAAGATCTACCGCAGAGCCAGTATTCAGTTCAACTACCCATAAGATTCGGAAAGGTGGTGACCTCCCTGTTTTGTTTGAGGGCACTAATTAACCATCTTAATATTAGCGGTGCTTGTGCATAATTTCACATGATAGGTTTCCTGATAAACATGACTAACCATCATGAGTTTTGGTTACAAAAACCGGCTTAATCATGACAGGACTTGTAAAAAATAACGCAGCGCGTTATGATGATGGAAAGTACTGCTTTTCTTGACTTAACCAGGAGGTATACATGTTCGAAGATCCGAAAACCAACGAAACAGCCGATAAGGGTTCCTATTCGACTTTTTTCCAGCTTTCGCGCAAGATTCTGCTGGCGGGAATCGGTGCGGCGGTGCTGGCGCAGGAAGAGATCGAGAATTTTGTGACCCGCATGGTCGAACGCGGCGAAATTGCCGAGAAGGACGCCCGTCAACTGGCGCGCGAGATCATGGACCGGCGCGAGAAGATGATGCGCGAGTGGCGCACCCCGGCAGAAGCTGCTCACCCGCCAGCTGCCACCAAAGCCGACGTGGAAGCGCTAACGGCCAAAATTGCGGAACTCAACCGCAAGATTGATGATTTGACCAAAAAGCAAAAATCGAGCCAGTAGACCCGCGCGGATGCCAACCATCAA
>DATBWK010000097.1:0-3844 GCA_036514835.1 Bellilinea sp. | reverse complement strand
ATCCCATATGACCCCGGGGACTTTTAGCTTTGGCACGATGGGTGCGGTTATTTTTGTGCCCACCGGCAGCGATTTTAGGCTCACGACCAGCGGGTCGGTATCCAATTTGATATTTTTCTCGGCATCATAAAACCAATGGGTCGTACCGCTAAAATGGATCGACAAGGTATAGGGTTCAGGAAGACCTTTATTGCCAAAGCCCTGGAAAGTGGCATTGACATACAGGGGGAAATCAATGTCCAGCGGGTATTCCATATAGCCGGATTGGTTTCCATTATCAATGAATGTTTTTGTGCCCAATATTGCCAGCATTTCCGGTTCAATTTTGACTTCGAACTCGCCGTTGATATCAGTACGGCCATAAGTACTTGTCAATTCACATGAAAACGGATCCGACTGGCTGGGTGAATACGCGCCCAGGAAATTGATTATCTGGTTGGGGTGCATCTCCAGATAATTGAGCTGGTTTTGCATGGTGATACCCCCGTCCGAATCGCTGGTAATTTCTTTTGGGCTGGAATAAAAGGCTCGCACGTCCACAATTGCGCCCTGGATTGGGCTGCCGTTTTCGTCGACCACTTTAACCTTAAATACCGGGTACGGCGGATCCAGCCAGGGGGCAAACCCGGCCGTTGAGTTCCCCCCGTTGTTTTTATCGATGAAAACCACACCAACACTTCCACCGGTTTCAAACCCTGGGAGAAGCGGGTCACCGCCAAATAAAGAAGGCGCATGGCCATTAATTGTGAACGAACCATCCGGTAGCAGCTGAGGAGTGCCAACGGTGATGGGAACAATTAGCCCGCTTCCAGACTTCCACAGGAGCTTCATTTCGTATAAATTGAGTGGTCCCTGCGGGGGTGGAGAAATGATCCCTTGAAGCGTAAACGGATACCCGGGAGCAACAGGGCTGGGGGGAACTTCTGTAATCTGGATTTGGTAATCTGGTAAACCATAAATAGGCCAAAGGGGAGTATCAGCCAGGAAAAAGGTTATTGCTTTCCCAATCGTTTGATTTCCAATGCTGTTGGTTGCGATTACCTCTACATCGCCGGGGAACGCGACCGGCCGGTCTGCCGGCACCAGGAAATCACCCTCAAAAATACCTGCGGGCACATCCACTGGCCCGTATATCGGCACGCCATCGTAATCCAGGCGCAGTTGCCCGGAGACCAGGTTTTCCACCATGAAGTGCACGCTTGTGCCCGGTGTTCCTGCGTTTGGCGTCAGGCCAAGTGTTATCGCAGGCAGCACCGTGAGGTTCGTGGAGACATTGTCCGGCAATGCCACAACCTGGTAATCACCGGGAACTATGGCAGGCAGCGCAGGCAGCGAGAGGACTTCATGGAAGGTCCCTGTATCGTCGGTTGACAGATCGCCAAGGGGGAACGTATCTGGGGTCACCAGAGACAGCTCGACGGTGTTGTTTGCGTTGAAACCGACGCCTAAAAAGGTCACCTCGCCGCCTGCCATCACCGCTGAAGGCGCGGCGAAGAATTCCGCGACCGGTTCGGCTTTAGCCGCATGTTGCGGGACTACCAGGGTAGTCATAAGGACAAATATCAATATTCCGAAAAAGAATTTTCTGGCCATGTCTCACCTCCCGCTGACCAACTACCGAAGACCTCTTAAAACAGAAGCTCTGTATTGCACGGGAATGGTGAAACAGCAGCGAAGGCAATGTTGCCAGAGCTGAGAGAAAAAAATGCGCAGCAGCGTTCTGCCATCTGCGCATGGATTAGTAAATTTCCAACCCCAATATGGATAATTGTTGTGAATATTACAAACTTTATTATATATGATTTTACATCATTCATACAATCTAATCTCGTATTTTCACCCTTCAATTTAGATAATATTTATCTGGTACAATTTCCTGGAATTACTGCCAGGTAAGGAGAATGCATGAGCAAACCTCGTTCAGTTTTAGCATCCATTGACCCGCAAATGGTTATCGAAGGCGCCGACGTCAAGCTGCGCCGCTCCATCTCGCCGCGGGTTTCCAACCTGTACGACCCGTTTCTGCTATTTGACCATTTTGCCTTCAACGACCCGGTCGAAGGACCCATTCAGGGTTTCCCAACCCACCCGCACCGCGGCATCGAGACCGTCACCTATATGCTGGAGGGCAATGTCCGCCACCGCGACAGCCTGGGCAATGCCGGCATTATCGGTCCCGGCGACGTGCAGTGGATGACCTCGGGGCGCGGGATATTGCATGAGGAAATGCCCCGCCGCGGCGATACCGGCGTTATTTACGGTTTCCAGCTGTGGGTCAACCTGCCGGCAGCGCTCAAAATGAGTCAACCGCGCTACCAGGAAGTCAGTGCCGCGCAAATCCCGGCTGTCGAAGCGGAAGGCGCGAAGGTGCGCGTGGTGGCTGGCGACGTGCACGGCCTACGCGGACCCGTCACAGAGATCGCCGCTGATCCAGTGTACATGGATGTTCAACTGCAGCCAGGCGCCAGCTTTACCCAACCGGTTCCAGCCGGACATACCGCCCTGGTTTACCTGTTTGAAGGCAGTGGGACGCTGGGTGGCGATGCGGCTTCAGCACTGCGCATGCTGGTGCTCACCGACGGCGACGAAATCACCGCGCAAGCCAGCGCCGACGGGATGCGGTTCATGCTGATGGCTGGTGCGCCTTTCCACGAACCGATTATGCCTTACGGCCCGTTTGTGATGAATACCCGCGAGGAGATTCAACAGGCGCTGGTGGACCTGCGCAATGGAACTTTTGTTGAGGCTGGCTCTGCGCTGGTGAATGAATAACGGGTTATCCTAGAAGGAAAAGCCGAACAGCCGCAGCCAGGGCCGCGCATTTGCCAGGAATGGCCAGGGCACTGCCGCCAGCATCAGGACGAAAGACAGACCATACCAGATAGCCGCCCGCCGATGCTTTTGCACCGCGTCGGCGGCTTTTCGTGCCTGTGACCGGCCGATATGTGCTACCACGGCGGACGCAAACATCATCAGCAAATGCTCGATGGCAAAAAAGCGGGTGCCGCTGCCCATGGCTGCGCCAATATCCGCACTCAGCACCCCAAACCACCCTTTGCTTAAGTACAGCAGGATGCCAAGCAGCAGTTGGACGTCAAAAACCATGGTGTAGAGCATCCCTGCCCGGTTATCGGCCGCAGTGAATTCCTTTTTGCCCATCCAACCGCTCAAGCCGCGGAAGATGGCAATCAACCCAAGGATGACAAGTCCCCAACGTGCCAGGCTGTGCAATGTTTGGATGATCAGGTTGAAAGTCTCCATGTTTCCCTCCCCGTGGCTGGATTGTTTTCATGCGTTTTTTATTTTAATTCTACCATCGTGCGAATCCAGAATCGCTGGTCGGCTCGGGGATAAATACCGGCATTGATCCCGTCTGAAACACCAGTTACTACAAGTACTTCAATCCCGTCCCGGTATTGAGTAACAGGATTTTTTCATCTGGCTTGAGCCAGCCTCTTTCCAATAATATCGGCAGCGCCGCGACCGTGGCAGCGCCTTCCGGCGCGGCAAAAATGCCTTCGCTACGGCCTAATTGTGCCTGTGCCGCCAATATCTGCTCGTCGCTGACGGCTACCGCCGTGCCGTTGGATTGATAGATGGTTTCCATCACCAGTCGGTCTCCGTAGCTTTTCGGCACGCGCAGTCCGGAAGCCACTGTCTGCGCATTTTCCCAGAAGGTGTTGGTCTTCTCGCCAGCCTCAAAGGCGCGTACCACTGGCGCACAGCCGGCGGCTTGCACTGCTACCATGCGCGGTTTGTGGTAACCCTCCAACCAGCCGAGCGACATCAATTCGGCAAATGCCTTCCAAATTGCCACCAATCCCATGCCGCCGCCAGCCGGATA
>DATBWK010000096.1:0-4135 GCA_036514835.1 Bellilinea sp. | reverse complement strand
GATGCCGGTAAACTCGGTCATGTGGCGCGAAGTATAGGACGGGTCGGCGCGGAAAACCGGGCCAATTTCGAAGACCCGTTCAAAACCGGCAGCCATTGCCATTTGCTTGTAAAACTGAGGTGACTGAGCCAGGTAGGCTTTGCCCTCAAAGTAATCCACTGTGAATAACTCTGCGCCGCTCTCGCTGGGTGCACCCAGAAGCTTGGGGGTGTGGATTTCCACAAACTGGTGCTGGTGCCAGTATTCGCGGAAGGCCATCTCGGCGGTGGTCTGAATTTGGAAAATGGCGGTCACCTGCGGGCGGCGCATGTCGAGGTAGCGCCAGTCCAGACGGTGGTCGATGGCTGGAAGAGTCTCGGCGAAAGGGTCCAGCGGCAAGGGGGATTCAGCTGTGCCGTCGATACTCAGCGTCTCCAGTTGCACTTCCAGTCCGCCAAGTTTGACCACCGGGTTGTCCACCACCGTACCACTGATGGTCACGACCGATTCCGCGCCGAGGGTTGAAATTTGCTGCGCCAGCGCCTCATCATTGGCTTTCCAAAAGGCGACCTGCACCAGACCGGTCAGGTCGCGGATGATGAGAAACTGCATTTTCTTCTGGTCGCGCAGCGTTTGCAGGAATCCCTGAATTTGAACTTTCTCTCCGATGTGACTGCGTAAGTCTCCGATAATAGTGCGTTGCATGGTCTTCTTCTCCTGGGCGTGGGTGAGGGAAAGCGGCGTCCCTTATGAATGAGTATATATGGCCTTTAATGAATTGGGGCTTCTGGTTGAAGGCTGACCAGGTGTTTGGCAGCCTGGTAAGGTGAAATTCGACGGGTTTCCAGCTCTACGAGCGCGGCAGCGAGCGCTTCTGGCGGCAGCGCTTCACGCCAGTGGGCAGTCAATTCAGCCTGGACCAGCACTTCCAATTCCGCCAGCAGCCGGCTGCGCTCGCGCAGCTGCCAGGCGCCGGTCTCGCGCAAGTGGCGGGCATGCGCATCGATGGCTTCAACCACCGCGCGAATGCCCTCAGCTTTGGTGGCAATGGTCTGCAGGACGGGCGGAATCCACAGCGGGGTGGGGCTGCCTGCCGGGACCTGGTGGGTGGGGTGACCCAATTCCAGCATGGCGCGCAGGGCACGCACGGTGCTGTCCACACCGGGGTGATCGGCTTTGTTAATCACCAAAATATCGGCAATTTCCAGAATGCCAGCTTTGATAGCCTGAATATCATCGCCCATGCCGGGTGCTTCGATCACCAGCGTGGTGTGCGCCAGGCGGGCAATGTCAACCTCGGATTGGCCCGCGCCGACGGTCTCCACCAGCACAATATCGAAACCTGCTGCGTCCAAAGCCTGAACAATCCCGGCTGTGGCGCGCGCCAACCCTCCGAGAGCCCCGCGGGAGGCCATGGAGCGGATAAAGATGCCCGGGTCGCCGGACAGGTCGCGCATGCGCACCCGGTCCCCCAATACAGCCCCGCCGGTAAATGGTGATGTGGGGTCAACAGCCACAATGGCAACACTGCGGGCAGGCTGTCCATCGACCGGATTGCGCAAGGCCAGGGCAAGCTGGTTGACCAGTGAAGACTTCCCCGAGCCGGGCGAGCCGGTAACGCCGATCAGGTGGGCGCGGCCGGTGTGGGCGAATAATTGGTCCAGCGCGGCCTGGCCTTCCGGCGCATTATTTTCGACCAGGGTTAATAAGCGGGCCAACGCCAGGCGCTTGCCGCCTAATACACTCTCAACCAGGTCTGCTTTGCCGGTCACAAATAACTTTCAGGGCTGCGATTCTTGCAGGACAGCGCGGCTGATATCCTCAACCACCTGGGTAGTTGATGTGCCGGGACCGTAAACGGCTGCCACGCCGGCGCCGGTCAGTTTAGTTGCGTCGCCTTCAGGGATAATGCCGCCGACAAAGACATGCACATTGCCCTGTCCATTGGCTTGCAGCAGATCCAATATGCGCGGCACCAGCACCATGTGAGCACCGGATAAAATGGATATCCCAACCGCGTCGACATCCTCCTGCAGTGCAGCCTCGGCGATCATTTCCGGGGTTTGGCGCAGGCCTGTATAAATAACTTCCATGCCGGCATCGCGTAAAGCGCGGGCAATAACTTTCGCGCCGCGGTCGTGCCCGTCCAAACCTGGCTTGGCGATCAGAACCCGTATCTTTCGCTCTGTCATGCGATGCTCCCAAAATGGTGGTAGTGTATCTAAATTATACCGCGTACCGGGGCACGCGGTTGAGCCGGCAAATGTCATGAGTCTGGCAGGAAAATGACCCGCATTTAGCCTCAAACAGTCCGCGGGGGAGCTTTGCCGAAACCCGCTGAGCGCCACAATTTTACGGCTAATTAATAGCGCATAGATATAAATTGCTCTCTTGTAATTTTGGCGGAACACTGTATAATGACAATCATGAGGGGTACTATTCGCATAGTAGTTTCCATTTTCATCTTGATATTGCTGGGCGCAGTCACAATTCCGGGGTACACACAGGGTACTACCGGGGAAGACTTTGGCACCGGTCATATCGTGCGCGGGGCGTTCCTGGAACAATATGCCGCCGTCCGTAACCCGTTGGATATTTACGGGCTGCCGATCACCGGCGAGTTCGAAGGAATGTCCACTTTTGGCATCACAACCGTGCAGTATTTCAACAAGACGCGTTTCGACCTGGTTAAAGACCTGAGCGGCAATGACAAAGTGGTGGTCGCTAACCTGGGCGAGTTGATGTACCCGGGACCCGGGCCTCTGGCGCCAGTTTCCTCCGACGGGCCGACCTGCCGCAGTTTCCCAGCCACTGGCAAGAGCGTGTGCTACGCCTTCCTGCAATACTACGACGCCAACGAAGGCTCGGTCAATTTTGGCGACCCGATCTCTGACCTGGAAATTCGCGAAGGACGCTACGTGCAATATTTCCAGAAAGCCCGCATGGAATGGGTGCCTGAGCTGGAAGCGGACAGTCATGTGGTGCTGACCGACCTTGGCAAGCGCTATTTTGACTTCATGGTTGGCGACCCGGACCGGCTCAAACCTGAAGGCAGTTCCATTCCCGGAAAACCGCGCAAACCGCAGGCTTACGCCTTCGTCGCCAGCCCATTGATCACCGCTGGCAGCCAGCAAACCCTGAACGTGGTAGTGGTGGACATGTTCCACAAACCTGTCGCCAACGCTCAGGTGTGGATCTTCCTGTTGACCCCGGATGGACGCAGCGATCCCTACCGCGCCTCAGACACCAACCCAGATGGCATTTCGACGCTGCAGTTCCCGGCAGGAAATTTGTCGCCCACGCAAATTGTGGAGCTGGAGGTAAAGGTCACCGCCAATGGCGAGGAAGCGACCGCCAAATCCTGGTACCGCATCTGGTACTAGAAGATAATGAAAAGCATGAACTCCGGTGGCGAAATGACCCCGGAGTTTTTTGTCATCGCGCCAACAGGGCGGTCTCCCTTAGGGCACCGGGTCGGCGTTTGACCGATCGCAGCGAAGCGGAGTATGGCAATGACAACGCAACCAGACCTTAACAAATTCCTCCCGGCTAATACTTTAAGACACGGCAGGCTGGATGACCGGTGTGGACATGCTATAATCATTTCAACCTGGTAATTGCCCTGCCAGGTATCTATTTAATGTAGACACCTTTATGACCTTTGCCCACCTGCATGTTCACACCCAATACTCGCTGCTGGACGGCTTTGCGAACATCAAAAAGCTCGTTCAGAAGGTAAAAGATATGAACATGCCGGCGGTGGCAATCACCGACCACGGCACCATGTTTGGCGTGATCGAGTTCTTCAACACCGCCACCGCCGCCGGGATCAAACCGATCATCGGCCTGGAAGCCTATATGGCTGCGCGCGGCATGAACGAGCGCGACTCCAAGTTAGACAAATCTTCTTCGCATCTGCTGCTGCTGGCTGAAAACGCTACCGGCTATCAAAACTTGCTCAAAATTGCCAGCGCCGCGCAGCTGGAGGGTTTTTACTACTTTCCGCGCATCGATCACGACTTTTTGGCTGCCCACGCTGAAGGGTTGATCGCCACCTCCGGCTGCATGGCAGCTGAAATTCCCCGCACGATCATCGATAAAGGCCCCGAGGCTGCCCGCGCCAAGCTGGACTGGTATTATGACGTCTTCGGTCCGA
>DATBWK010000095.1:0-2965 GCA_036514835.1 Bellilinea sp. | reverse complement strand
TGTGCGGATCCATTAGAGCTTGGATACCTGGTCAAGAAGCACTCCAGCAACTTTTGAACAGGGTACTGGTAAAAAGTGAGGTCGGTTTGTAAGAAAAGAAAATCCCCTATTGACATCAGATAGGATATTCGTTAACATTCAGTTATTGAATTTTTAATAGGGAGGGCCTCTGGCCCATTAGGTACAAGCCCTCCCAAGATTCGCAAGCCCGATATAGTTCGGGCACCCAACGAAGATGAGCGTCGTTAGCCAATTGGCTGACGGCGCTCATCCTTTTTAACCCAGCGGAGGGAAACCATGAAGGAACTGTTCACATCTCGCAGATTTTGGGCCACGGTAATCGGGTTGATCATCCTGGTTGTTGGCCAGTTCATGCCGTCGTTTGCGATTGACCAGGAGGCGGGCGCCGGTCTGGCGGTAATTGTCGTCAGTTATGCAATTGGTCTCAGCGTCGACCCAGGCCCTGGTGGCTGGCGCGGCGTGATCATGTCGCGTAAATTCTGGGCGGCAGCGATTGGATTGACCCTCATATTCTTGACAGGTTTTGGCGTCAAACTGCCATTTGGTCTCACAGAAGACATTTTGGTCGAGTTTGCCGCAATGATTGGGGGGTATATCGGCTCTGTCGCCCTCCAGGGCAAATTACCAGCCTTCCATCCAACACGCTGACGCGGTGGAAACTCCCATGCCCACCGAGTTACCTATGCCACCTACAACGATCTGGGACCAATACGCGGTAGCCGCGATTGTTTTCGTCGTTTTTATTGTGATCGGTATTTTTGCCTGGCAAGCCTTCAAGGATTTTCGCGCCTGGCAATCTGCTGAGACCGACCGCCAGCAAACCTGGTACGAAACCATGGAGAAAAAGCGCGATGTTTCCCAGGCTGAGCGCGATTTGAAATGGCAGCAATTCTATTCCAATATTCAGGCCAACCAGGACAAAAGGGACCGGGACAACAACGAGATTTTGGGTAGGTTGATTAACCGGATCGATACGCTGACTGAGACCCTGACGGTTCACGATAAAAGATCTGCCGAACGGATCGAGGGCCTGACCGAAGTTGTCCGGAAGAAGAGGGCACCATGAATCCGTTTAACCGAAAAACCATTTTCCTGTGGCAGGTACCCGCCATCGCAGGCGGCGCACCGGCTGAGGTGGCTGAGCGACTTAAAAATGCCGGGTTCGAAGGCGTGATCGTCAAAGTTGCCGACGGTCCGTATGCCTACCGGTCGAACGTAGTGGGATGGACGGAAAACCTGTCCGCACCCCTAGTGGAAGCGCTGCGCGCTCGCGGCATCGCGGTGATGGGTTATGGATTCCTGTACGGGGCCAACCCCACCGGGGAGGCGGATATCGCCAGCATCCAGACCAACCGCTACGGGTTGGACGGCTACGTCTTCGATGTAGAAGGCCAATTCGACAGCCGGTCAAATGCCGAGGCCAACGCCTACGCGGTTATGGCGCGTTACCGCAAAACCTGTCCGACAACGCCAACGGCGTTTTGTTCCTGGGCCTTATGGAAAAACCCGCGCACCGGCTCAACCTGGCACCCACTCCCAGTGGCCAAAGCGTTTATGCAGTCCTGCGATGTTGGCATGCCGATGGTGTACTGGGGCGGCGAGACGCCCGCAGAGGCGCTGTCCTGGTTGACTCCCTGCCTGGCGCAATGGCAGCAGATCACCGATAAGCCAATCATCCCGGCAGGCCGGGCCTACGTTGGAGATGGTGGAAAAGCCCGTCCGGATGCCGTGCGGACATTTGGAGTGGCTGTACGGCAGGCAGGGCTGAAAGGGATCAGCTGGTGGTCGATGCAGCACGCCATTGCCATGCCCGAGGTGTGGGCTATGCTGGCAGCCTTACCAGGTTTTGCATCACCAGCTGATCCGACACCGGATGAAGTAAACCTGCCCTATTGGGCTCTGGCCATCGATGACTGGGCGCGCCGATATGGATACACTGGACCGGCGCCGAGAGGAATTGCATGAAACGCCCGATTCAAAAACCAGACTGGGATTATCTGCAGCAGATCCCGTTGGGCCTCGAGATCGATGAGGTCGAGCCTGGGATCGTCACACCGGATGAAGCGCGGTTGCGGTCTGAAGCTGCGCGCAGCCTTTTCGACGATGCTGAAGCAAAACCAGAATGGTTTGCGCGGTATGCAGAGCTGCGGTCTGCGGGCTGGAGCTGGCGGGTGGCGGCCTATATTGCCTGGGCCTCCTGCCCGCGGAAAAACCGATCCCCGAAATCACAGGAAGAGCTGGCGACCAAAGTTCTTGGTTTGACCAGCGACCGTCAGATCTGGACGTGGCGCACTAAGAACCCATCCATCGACGAGACTGTGGCCTTGCTGCAGGCGGCGCCGTTATTCGAGCACCGGGCCGACATTTTGCGGGCCTTGATCGATTCAGCGACCAACCCGGATTACAAGCACCACCAGGACCGCAAGGTGGCGCTGGAGATGATGGGCGATTACGTGCCGCGGATCAAGGTGGATGCTGAGCGACGCAAGATCGATGATTTGGATCAGCTGAGCGAGGAAGAATTGCGGGCGATTGCTAACCAGGGCAAGTCCGTTGAAACAACCTCCCAAGAGGATGACGATGCTGGCGACGAATAAAGCGCAGCGCATCGGGCCGGTTGAGGCACGGGCGGAACGCGCCCGGCGCGAGCTGGCCAAACGCCGCCTGGCGCAGTTTGGCCAATACATGATGCCGGACTGGGTCATCGCGCCGCACCAGCAGCTGATGGCTGAATACCTGGAACAGGTGGAGCGCTATATTGCCACTCATGGCCGGGAAGGCATTGGCAGGCTGATCATTGAATTGCCCCCACAGCACACCAAAACGACGTGGGCCAGCCAGGTGTTCCCTGCATGGCTTTTAGGTAAAAGGCCAGACTCTAACATCATTCTAACCTCGTACGGCGCCGATTTAGCCGGGGAGAACAGCCGGAAAGTGCGCAACA
>DATBWK010000094.1:0-2558 GCA_036514835.1 Bellilinea sp. | reverse complement strand
GTACACCATCCCACTGCTGGACCAATTGATCCTAATCGTCTCCAGCACCACTATCATTGCCTACAGCCTGTATACCTTCTCTGCGCCGAACCTGCCCACCAATCACAGCATGATGCTGACCATCCCATTCGTGCTGTACGGAGTTTTCCGCTACCTGTATCTAATTCAGGTGAAGCAGTCCGGCGGCGCCCCCGAAGAACTGCTGCTCACCGACCGTCCTTTGCAGGCGGCAATCGCCCTTTGGGGAATTGCCATCTTGATCATTTTCTATCTCTTTTAGGGAGCCATGCCAGCGGTTTCTGCAACTGCACCTGGAAAAATTATCTTACTGGGCGAACACGCTGTGGTGTACGACCGCCCGGCTATTGCAATTCCGTTCAACGGTGTGCATGCCAAGGTGATTGTCTTCGCCACCCCGATCGCGCCGACCAGTCAGGTGCGCATTGAAGCCCAGGCTATTGGACTCGATCAGACCCTGGACCAGCTCGAAACAGACCATCCTTTTACGATTGCGATTCACGGGGTGATGGCGGCGCTTGGAATCGACTGGCTGCCTGCCTGTCATATACGCATCAGTTCCACCATCCCCATGGCTGCCGGGATGGGTTCCAGCGCAGCAGTATCGATCGCTCTCTCCCGGGCAATGGCAACCTTCCTCGGTAACCCGCTGGAAGATGCGGTGATCAACGGAATTGCTTTCCAGGTCGAGCAGCAGCTTCATGGCACCCCTTCGGGTGTGGACAATACCGTCATCAGCTACGACCGGCCGGTGTACTTTATCCGCAAACAGCCCATCGAATTTTTACAAGTTCACCAAAAATTCGACTTGTTGGTCGCTGATTCCGGCATTGCCGCCGCCACTGGACCGATGGTGACCGGCGTGCGCCAGCGCCGCGAGGAAAATACTGAACAATACGACCAATCCTTCACACAAATTGCGACCCTGGTGAACGACGCGCGCGCCCAGCTTGAATCAGGTTCAGCCGCCAATCTCGGACCTTTGCTGACTGCCAATCACCGCCTCTTGCAGAGCATCGGGGTATCGATTCCCGAACTTGATACGTTGGTCGAGGCTGCGCTCAACGCCGGCGCGTTCGGCGCCAAATTGACTGGCGGAGGCGGAGGCGGAAACGTCATCGCGCTGGTGGATGAAGCCCATGTTGCCCCGGTGACCACCGCATTATTGGCCAACGGCGCTCACAAAACCTGGCTGGCAACAGTGCCGCGTCATGAGGAGTCCGCCTCTTGATCACATTTCTCAAATTGGGCGGCTCGCTGATTACCGACAAATTGAATGCCCGGACAGCCCGGTTGGAAACGATCGGGCGTCTGGCTGACGAAATTCAAGCTGCACGCCAGGCGCAGCCTGATCTGCAGCTGGTGTTGGGACATGGCTCAGGCTCTTACGGACACGTTCCGGCTGACACTTATCACACCCGGGATGGTGTTCACTCTGCCGAGGATTGGCGGGGATTTTTAGAGGTCTGGCGCCAGGCGCGCGATTTGAACCAGATCGTTCTGGAAGCGCTCACCCAGGCCGGGGTGCCAGTGCTGGCTTTTCCCCCGTCCGCGGTGATTCAGGCTTCAGACAGTAAACCAGTGTCAGTTCAGGCTCACCCGCTGCTCTCCGCGCTGAAGGCTGGCATTGTCCCGCTCGTCGCCGGCGATGTGATCTTCGACAGCATTTTGGGTGGCACCATTTTTTCGACTGAAGATGTCTTTTTAGCCTTAGCGCCGTCCATCACCCCAGACCGGGTGCTCGTTTGCGGGATCGAGGCTGGAGTCTGGCTGGATTACCCGGCAAACACGCGACTGATGACTAGAATCACACCCGCCGCCCACAAACGGCTGGAAAATGCTCTGGGCGGTTCGGCGGGAATTGACGTCACCGGCGGCATGCGCACCAAAGTTGACCAGATGGTAGCCCTGGTATCCCAATTTCCGCAAACCGAGGTTGTCATCTTTTCCGGCACTGACCCCGGTGCATTACACGATGTTCTCATGGGGCACCCGCATGGAACCCTCATCACGTTTTCCGAAGGAGATGGATCATGATTTTCTCCCGTGAACAACTCGAAGCCATCGAAGATAAATTTCTTGCGCCTTACGGCTCGCATAGTAAGTATTCACGCGGCCGCCAGCATCACGAGGACGAACCCTCCTACCGCACCATCTACCAGCGCGACCGCGACCGCATTTTGCACACCACCGCCTTCCGACGCCTGGAGTACAAAACCCAGGTGTTCATCAATTACGAAGGCGATTATTACCGCACCAGGTTGACTCATACCCTGGAAGTAGCCCAGATCGGCCGAACCCTGGCCCGCGCCCTGGGAGCCAGTGAAGACCTGACCGAAACCATATGCCTGGCGCATGATCTGGGTCACCCGCCATTTGGCCATTCCGGCGAGACGGCATTGGCACGCTTGATGAAGGATTACGGCGGGTTCGAACATAATAAACAGTCTTTCCGCATCGTCACCGAATTGGAGCGGCGCTACCCCAACTTCCCAGGCTTGAATCTGAGCTGGGAGGTACTGGAGGGTATTGTCAAACAT
>DATBWK010000093.1:0-5432 GCA_036514835.1 Bellilinea sp. | reverse complement strand
GGTTGGGTGGAGATCCTCAACCTGGATATGGAGCTTCAGGGTCTCCTTAGCGCCAAACACGGTCAGTTTTTGCCCAATCAGCGAATACTTACCATCTGGCACCATCCACTGAATGGTCATGGTGTGGATGCTGCGCTCATTAAGAGGCGTGACCCAATCGGTCACCTCCCACTGCCCCGGATTGCGCCAATGCAGCCTGCGCTTGTGTTGAACCCCCAGGCTGCGGTAACCGTTATGCTCGGCGGTCAGCATTATTCCTGGAACACATTCGTTTTCCACCCGGCGAGCCTGATCCCAGCGAAGCCATAAAAATTTGCCGGCCCGCAGCATGGGATCCTGGTAGTCGATGGTCACGGTGTTATGGAACCGGCTGTGGACCAGGCAGTTGTTGTAGTCCGGTTGTTGGCTATACGCAACTGTTCCGGGGTCCATCAGCATATTCTTTCCGTTGAACCACAGATCGACATGCAGCTGGTCGGCATGCGCCGGACGCGAATGGTACTTTACGCTGCGCAGGCTAGCCCACTCGCTGGCACGCCCCAAGCGTCTGATTGCCGGACTGTCTATTGGCGCCGGAGTCGGATCGGAAACTGGTAAAGCGATTCCAAGCCATATTGCCAACTCGTCCCAGGCGCCGCCGGGTAACACCCGCTGGTTTAAAAATACGGCCGCAGCTGCCTGCCCCACCGGGCGGTGATCGCGGAAAATAACAGCTCCTAGCGGAAGGATATTCGACCCGTCATTGTGCCCCAGGTTAGGCGCATCGCCGCTGATCGGATCGACCTGAGCCAACAGCCACCGGGCGGCAGCAGCCAATTTCTGGTTGACCTGTTGCGGAAAATCCTGCTGGTTGATTCGGGCAGTCCGGTATGCCAGCAGGGCAAGATGCAGCAGCATGCGGTGGTAATTCATGGAATGCTGGGCGTAGGTACCGTCTGGCTCGATTTGACTCATAAAAGCGTTATTTAACCACTTCCAGCCCAGATCGCGCCACATTTCAGCCCGTGGGTGCCCTTGCAAGGCAGTGCCAGCCAGATACAGTCCGACTGCTTCGCTGATTAAGTGGTTATTATGTTGGGCGCGGGCATAAACCAGTGTCGGTGGGATGCGCTCCGCATGGTCCGCAATGGCTGCCAGTAAGCCAGCCTTGCGCGCTTGTGTACTCTTTTCAGAGGCAGCAAAAACCTGAGCGGCAAAACAATACGCCATCAGGCGCAGCGCCACTTCCTGGCCAGATTCCCAGTTGGGACCGCAGTTGACCGGATTGCCAGCCGTGAATTGCTCCCAATATTGCCAGAAAAGCTGCGGGAAGCGCTCATCCTCGGTCAGAATGTACGCCCGACCGAGGGTAAAAACCCAGCCGAAGCGGGCCGGCTCCCAAATCAGTTTGATATCCTCGCCGGGGGGAAAATTCGAGCGGGTCCAGTGCTCGCTGCTGCCGGGCGGAGTAAGATTGAGCGGGCGTAAGGCACCGCCAAACAAGCGCACCTGGCCTCTGACCAGATCTTCAGCCTCGCGGAGGATGTCGGTGCGAAGATCGCTCAGGACGGCTTCAAGTTGTTCACGAGCCGGGATGGTGAACAGGGGCTGGAACCGAACCCCATCCGGCAAGGAGGAATGCATTTTCTTCGGTGTGCTGCGGCGGTAATGACCAGTCGCCAGCCCGAGCCGATACAAGGCATACAGTCCGACCTGCTGCGGACCCAGTTCATTCAACGCCAGCCATCCCAGCCGGAATTTCCTTAACATCCTAAAATTTGTCTCCCCGCGGCCAGGACCATTTTATGGCTAGACCGTCTTGGATTGAGCCAGGAGTGTATCTAAAAACTTTCCGAGGAACAACATCGCCCCGCTAAATCCGTCAAAGGTTGCCTGATCATCCCCCGGCACTTCCAAAATATGGTTGGCACCTTCAGCGATATAGGCTCTGGCATCCTGTTTCGCGGCCAAAATCTGCTGCAATTGATCTGGTTTGTAGGTCGAATCAGCTCCCCCGCACAGATGCACCTGGGGTCCCGCGGCGTTCAACGCAGCTTGCAGGACGACTTCATAGCGCATTAATGGCGTCAGCCAGACCAGTGCGGTGGGGAGCAGCGCCTGAGCGTAATCCGCCCCCACGGCAATTGCCAGCGATCCAATCGATTTACCGACCAGAATCAACTGGTGGTAATTTGATTGAGCTAATCCAGCCTTCAACCCGGCATGGACATCAGCCTGCAGCCAGGACATCTGATCGGATTCGGACGCATTTTGAAAGGCTGCCGAGCGGGCTTGTGGATTGAGGTTGAGCACATCCACCCCGCGCCACAGCAGCAAGCGCCGCGTGAAGAACATCAGCGGCATGTCCATGGAGTAGTTCAAACCGGGAAGCAGGACGGCTAAAACGCCAATCGGTTGATCAGCTGGCCAAAACAGGTTATCCAGTTCTCGACTGGCATGTCCAGCTATAGGTAAAATTCGCGGATCAGCCATGCCACACTCGATTATCCGATTTCTTCCACCATCCCGGATTGCAGCGCACGGACAGCCGCAAAGGCTGCCTTCGACCCGCCGATCAGCTGGTCATACGGAATAGGCGGTTGCCCGGCGCTGCTGACCGCTTTCAGGAAAGTCTCCCATCCTGCCCGGTGACCTTTATCCTGTCGCAGGCGGGATCTCAGTGTCTCCTTGCGCCCGTTGTGGGTCAGTTCGAGTGTGCGGTAATCGTCCAGGACTGCAACCTGCCCGCCGCAGAATACTTCGACGCGCTCTTTAGGGAAGGTTTTATCGCCGTTTGCCAGGTAAGTGACCGTGCCCACCGACCCATCGCTAAAAGTGAAAGTCATGACCACATTATCCTGATGATAGCGTCCGCCATCGGGCAAAGCCATAGCCTGGACTTTGAGCGGCACGCTGCCCGTCAGGAAAATTAAATAATCGATGAAGTGACAGCCCTCGCCAATAATGCGTCCGCCGCCCACCTGCGGGTCGTGCAACCAATGAGCAGCCGGTAAAAACCCGGCATTGACGCGGTAATGCACCGACAGCGGCTCGCTGCGATTGGCCAGGAAGCCTGCCAGACGCTGTGAGAAGGGTGCAAACCGCCGGTTATACCCAACCGTCAACATTGGGGCACCAGGTGCCTGCAGGGCTTTCTCGACGGCAGCCAGGCCCTCCGCATCAATCGCCAGCGGCTTTTCACAGAACACCGCCTTCCCATTTTCCAGGGCGGTGACCACCTGGCGGGCATGTTGATGATGGCGTGTCAGAACCGCCACCACATTGATTCGCTGATCCTGCAGGACTTCCTGTTCGGAAGAGCTGGCATAGGCAAACCCATATTTTTGGGCTGCGTGCCGGGCACTCAGGCCGGTTGCGGAAGCAATGCCGACTCGGGCAGC
The DNA here is from genome assembly GCA_036514835.1 of Bellilinea sp. Classification (GTDB taxonomy): domain Bacteria; phylum Chloroflexota; class Anaerolineae; order Anaerolineales; family Anaerolineaceae; genus Bellilinea. Next base: position 2,052 of record DATBWK010000093.1, on the reverse strand, counting down.
CCCGCCTACACTGGTTACCACGGGCAGGAAGGTGGCGCTGGCATAATTTCCAGCTCCGAGCAAACCCAGGGCTGGTTCACCAGCTTCTTGCGGTATGGAAGGAACACCAGGGATTTCCACCCGAGTGACTGGCTCAGTCGTTTCGACCTGCGGGTATGTGATTACCACACCCAGGAAGGGTGAAGCTGATTTCCCGGAAATCAATTCATAGGCTTGCTCAGCCTGTTCAATGGGGAAGCGGTGGGTGATGAGCGAATGCACGTCCATTCGGCCTGAACCGATCAAGTCAACGATGGCTTCAAGGTTGCGGCCTTCAGTCCAGCGCACATAGCCGAAGGGGTAGTCCTGCCCCTTTTCCTCATAAGATGGGTCATAACGTCCAGGACCATAGGAACGAGAAATCAGGAATTGCAGTTCTTTTTCATAATAGATTTTCCGGGGAATATCCAGCCCGACCGCTCCAACCGCCACAACTACCCCGCGGTCGCGAGCCAGTTCACCCGCCAATGCTACCGGGTCGTCGGAAGCGGTGTCGGCGCAAATGAGCACGCTGTCAAATCCGCGTCCTTGACTAAAACTGCGCCCGGCGTCTTCAGCACCATCGCGGGAAACCGCAAAGGCTCCCAACTTTTGGGCCAACTCGACCCGCACAGGATCCAGATCGACGCCGAAGACCGAACATCCGGCAGCACGGGCAATCATCACACTCAATAAGCCCAGCAAGCCTAGTCCAATAATGGCAACCCGCTCGCCAACCTGCGGTTGGGCCAGCCGAAAGCCCTGCAAAGCGATGGCGCCCAGGGTGGCGAAAGCCGCGGATTCGAAATCCACCGAGTCCGGCAACCGCGCCAATAAATTTTTCGGTACCAGGGCATATTCAGCATGAACCGCAAAACCGCCGCCGGCACAGGCCACCCGGTCACCGGGATTAAATCCTTCCAGCCCTTTGCCTACCGCCACAATGGTTCCGGCTGAGGAGTAGCCAAGCGCCATGGGTTGGTCCAGCCGGTTTAATACTGCCTCCATAGCCGGGATGACGCCTTCTCGCCGGGCTTTGTCCAACACCTGGCGCACTTGATCGGGACGGGAAAGAGCTTTACCAACCAGGCCCTTCTCAGCAAATTCGACGACCATGCGCTCAGTGCCGACAGATACCAGCGATGCGGCTGTGCGCACCAGAGCCATGCCAGGCCGCAGCGACGGCACGGGGACATCCGCGACCACATTCTGCCCATCGCGCATATTCTTCAGCAATTGTTTCATTCAAAGACCTTCATGAGGGTTTTTAGGAAAAGAAGTCTATTCGCGTTCATTATAAAAGCATTCGTCTATTTTTGGATGCAAATAGAGGCGTCCAGTCGGACGTCTCTATTAATGATCAATTTCAGCTCGATTTAGCGGGCAAATTCTACGGCGCGTGTTTCGCGGATGACAGTCACCTTAATTTGACCGGGGTATTGCATGGTCTCCTCGATCTTTTTGGCAATGTCGCGCGCCAGACGGGTTGAAGCTAAATCATCGATGTCCTCGGGACGGACGATGATGCGTACTTCGCGGCCAGCCTGGATGGCGTAACTCTGATTGACACCCTTGAACGAATTCGCAATGTCCTCCAGAGCGCGCAGCCGCTTGATGTATTGCTCAAGATCCTCACGGCGGGCGCCGGGGGGGGCGCCAGAAATGGCATCGGCAGCTTCAACGATCACCGCTTCGATGGTTTCCTGTTCGACTTCGTGGTGATGCGAAGCGATGATGTTGACCACCCGGGCAGGAACGCCATAGCGTTTGGCGAACTCAGCGCCAATCATGGCATGCGTGCCGTCCGTGTTGTGATCCATGGCCTTGCCGAGATCATGCAGCAAGCCGCCCATACGTGATGGTTCAGGTTCTGCACCCAACTCGGCGGCTAATACGGCCGACAATTTAGCAACTTCCACCGCGTGGGATAGTTGATTCTGGCCGTAGGAGGTGCGGTATTTCAAGCGGCCGAGTACTTTGAGTACCTCGGGGTGCAATCCTGCCACACCGGCATCGTAGGCAGCTTCTTCCGCG
>DATBWK010000092.1:0-19309 GCA_036514835.1 Bellilinea sp. | reverse complement strand
AGTCAAGTTGCACTTGCATTACGGCGACATCTCGGTGGCGGAAACTATCTCAAACATTATTTACAACGTCCGTCCGGATGAAATTTATAACCTGGCGGCACAAAGCCATGTGCGCGTCAGCTTCGATATGCCGGAATACACCGGCGATGTCACCGGACTGGGCACCATCCGCATTTTGGAAGCGGTGCGTAAGAGCGGATTCGAAGAGCGGTTTTATCAGGCGTCGTCCAGCGAGATGTTCGGCGGAGCTAAGCCTCCGCAAAATGAAGCTACGTCGTTTGAGCCGCGCAGCCCGTACGCTGCCGCCAAGGTGTACGCCTACTGGGTCACACGGAATTATCGTGAAGGCTACGGTATTTTCGGCAGCAATGGCATTTTGTTCAACCATGAATCACCTCGGCGCGGCGAGACTTTTGTTACCCGCAAGATCACCCGGGCAGTAGCCGCCATCAAAGCCGGCAGGCAGGAACATTTATACCTAGGCAACCTGGATGCCAAACGCGACTGGGGCTACGCACCCGAATTTGTAGAAGCCATGTGGATGATCCTGCAGCAGGACAAAGCCGATGACTACGTCATTGGCACCGGCGAAGCGCATACCGTGCGCGAGTTCCTGGAAGAAGCTTTTGGTTACGCCGGTATGAAATGGGAGGACTACGTGCGCATTGATCCGCGCTACTTCCGTCCCACCGAAGTGGATTACCTGCTGGCAGATGCGTCGCGCGCCAACCGGCTGCTCGACTGGCAGCCCCAGGTGCGTTTCCACGAGCTGGTGAAAATCATGGTGGATGCCGACCTGGAGTTGGCCGGAATTCATTGCCCGGGCGAGGGTCGAAAAATTCTCGAGGAACGTTTTGGCGGCTGGCACCGATGGGAAAGCCAGGTCGTCTCAATGGAGCGGTAATCCAAAGGGTGTGAAATCGGAACTCGATTTCACACCCTTTTTATCCCTTGATGACGATCAGCGGACGCAGCCGGGCGACCTTGCGAGCAATGCCGGCAGCATGCACCGTCTCCACCACCTCGTCGACATCCTTATACGCTCGCGGCGCTTCTTCAGCCAAACCAGACAACGATCCAGCTTTTATGATGATGCCGCTGGATTCCAATTCACTTAGCAGCCGGTCGCCGCGGATTTCGCGTTTCGCCTGCGAGCGGCTCATCACCCGCCCGGCGCCGTGACAGGTGGAGCCCCAGGAGCGCGCCATGCTGTCGGCGGTGCCAACCAGCACCCAGGAGGCGGTGCCCATGCTGCCCGGCACCAGCACAGGCTGTCCAATGGCACGGTAAACATCCGGCAGCTCAGGTGCGCCGGGACCAAAGGCGCGCGTCGCGCCTTTGCGGTGCACGCACACCTTGATGCTCTTCCCATCCACCTCATGGGTCTCGATCTTGCCCATGTTGTGGGCGATATCATATATCTGGTGAAGCTGCCAATACTTTACCTGACCTGCCAGAGCCTCTTCAAAAGCATTCCGGGCCGCGTAGGCCAGCAGTTGGCGGTTGCAGAAGGCATAATTGGCCGCAGCGCGCATGGCTGCCAGATAATCCCGCCCTTCCGGGCTGTTGAGCGGCGCACACACCAACTCGCGGTCTGGCAGCGTAATGCCGTAACGATGCACTGCGCTTTGCAGGTCGTGGACAAAATCAGTGCATATCTGGTGGCCAAAGCCGCGCGAACCGCAATGGATTTGCAGGGTCAAACAACCTTCCTGCAATCCCATGGCCCTGGCAGCAGGCAGGTCAAAGATTTGGTCGACGACATCCACCTCAATAAAGTGGTTGCCAGCTCCCAATGTGCCCAGTTGTCCCAAGCCCCGTTTTTTAGCCTGTGAACTGACTTTAGCTGGATCCGCGCCGTCCAGGCAGCCGCCTTCTTCGGTGCGCAGCAAATCCTGTTCGCTGGCTAAGCCTTTTTTCAACGCCCAGCGGGCTCCCAGCCGGCAAACCTGCTCCAGTTCCGCCTCTTTCAAACGATAGGCGCCTTCGACCCCCACCCCGCTGGGACAATTGCGATTAAGGGCATTCGCCAGATCAGGCAGGCGGGTTATAACGTCATCCAATTCAATTCGTGAGCCCAACAGGCGCACGCCGCAGTTGATGTCGTATCCAATGGCTCCCGGCGAGATAACCCCGTCTGGAAGCCGGGTGGCAGCCACCCCGCCAATGGGAAAGCCATACCCCTGATGCATATCCGGCATGACAACCACCGGCTGCATCACACCTGGGAGCGTGGTTGCGTTGACAGCCTGTTCCAGCGACTGGTCGCCCAGCGCATCCTCCAGCAGGCGGCGGGTGACGAACAAGCGTACGGCTACGCGCATATCCGGTCGGTATGTGCGCGGAATTTCCCACTCGTATTCACTGATCTGCTTAATATTCTGCAACCGGATCATGTTTCGCCAATCTCAAAGCTGCATCCCTGCCGGGTAAAGTCGCACCTAAACATCCATTACAATGGTGGTTTCCAGCCCATTCGCGGCCGCGCGGATCATCAAATTGTGATATGTTACAGCCTTGACCCTCTTCTGCAGTTCCAACAGTTTACCACCTGTGAGGTGAGCATTTATCTGCAATCCATCCACCAGGATGTCAAAGTGGTCAAACCCGATGGAGTCCATTTCCATTTCGTACAGAATCCGGTTCAAAAACGCAACCAGCAGACTTTCCCGATCATCTGCGGTAAGGGTCAGTTTGCGCTCGACTGACTGGGTCGGGACGACCGCCACACCCATCAACTGGTTCATGCCCAGCGCCGCCTGTTCGAGCAGGCAGGCGAAATCCGGCGCCCAAACTTTTAGCGCCCAATCGGCTGTGTGCTGGATTTCCTCAAAACCGGATCGCATCGTCAGAACCTCAAAACTCGCTTTATAATTATAAGATATGAGTTCTCAATTCGACCGCCTCGAAAACCGGCTGCAGGCCATCATCGAGAACAGCCTGAATCGCCTGCCCTGGCATAACAATCAGCCTCGCCTGGCAGCTGCGGTGATTTCGACAGCGCGGACTCAGCTTGAGCTGGACAACCGCTTAAACGAGCCGCTGCCAGACTGCTTAAACCTGTTTATGCATCCTGAGAATTGCAAAGCCTGGGAGGCTCACCCAGAATGGGTCACCTGGTTGAAACGCGCGCTGCTGGATATGACCGTGGAAAGTGGACGCAGCTTTGACCGGGAACCTGAAATTCGATTTATTCCGGATTCCGACATCGACCAGAAAAACCTGCGGCTGGTACTCACCTTTCAGGAAGTGCAGGTCAATTCGACGGCTGTTTTAACCCCGGATGCTGACCCTTTGGAAGCCCCACAAACCGATCAGTGGACCGGCCCCTACCTGATTTTCGAGAGCAGCAAGACCTACCCGTTGAGCAATACTGTCACCAACATTGGCCGGCGCGAGGACAATGACCTGGTGGTGGCTGACCCGCGGGTCTCGCGCGACCACGCCCAGATCCGCATCGTCCACGGCGAATGTATCCTGTTCGACCTTAATTCCACCGGCGGCACCTACGTCAACGGACACCGGATCACCAACCACAGCCTGCGGCCGGGAGATGTTATCGCCATCGCCGGGGTCAACCTGATCTTCGGTCAGGAAACTCCCGCTGCTCCGCGCAGCACCGGCACATCGCCTGCCCAACTGAACCCCTAAAGTCACATAACCTATGAGCGGAATCGTTGTTCTCATCCTTCGTATCTTCCTGGCAACCGCCCTCTACGCCTTCCTCGGATGGGCTCTGTATACGCTGTGGCGCGACCTGCGCGTTCAAACGCTGATTTTAGCGGCCCAAAAAGCGCCAACCATCACGCTCACCCGCATCGGGATGGATGAATTTGAGCCAACCAGCTTTCACAAGTCCGAAATTTTCATCGGGCGCGAGCTAACCTCCACCTTGCCAATAATCGATGATACAGTATCCGGACGGCATGCACGGCTGGCTTTCCGACACAATCAATGGTGGGTGGAGGATCTAAAATCAACCAACGGCACCTTCCTCAATGACGAACCGGTGCACACCATGACTGTGCTGGTTTCCGGCGACGAACTCCGCGTTGGGCAGACGGTTATGAAGGTCGAAATTTCAGCAAAAGAATAACAACCCACATCTCAATCGAAATAAAGACATTCATAGGATCGAACATGCTTGAAAAACCTATTCTTGGCGTAATCGGGGGCTCCGGATTCTACAATTTCACAGGGTTGACCGACGTGGAGACGATCGAACTTGACACTCCGTTCGGCAAACCCAGCTCTCCGATTGCGATCGGTACCTTGAACCAACGCAGGGTGGCTTTTTTAGCCCGCCACGGCATTGGTCACACGCTTTTACCGGCTGAAGTGAATTATCGGGCCAATATTTATGCGCTTAAAGCCCTGGGAGTTCAGTATGTGGTAGGCGTGAGCGCCTGCGGCTCGTTGCGGCATGATTTCGAGCCCGGGCATATGGTCGTGCCGGATCAGATAGTCGACTTCACACGCGGGCGGAAATCTTCTTTCTTTGGCGACGGTCTGGTCGTGCATGTAGGGGTGGCCGACCCCTTCTGCAATGAACTATCGACGCTGCTGGTAGCTGCCGCAGACCAAAGCGGCGCCAATGTACATAAAGGCGGCGCTTTTATCACCATTGAAGGACCGCGTTTTTCCACACGGGGTGAATCAAACTTGTTTCGCGCCTGGGGTATTACCATCGTCGGCATGACCGCCTGCCCTGAAGCATTTTTAGCCCGGGAAGCCGAATTAAGTTACGCCACACTGGCGCACATCACCGATTATGACGTATGGCATGTCACCGAAGCGCCGGTCAGCGTGGACATGGTGGTGCGAACCCTCGGTCAAAACGCTGAAAAAGCCAACCAAACGATCGCCAATCTGGTAGGGATGCTGCCTGAGCAAAATGATTGCAACTGCACCCATGCGCTGGCAGATGCCATCATCACCAACCGGGCGCACATCAAACCGGAAGCCCGGCAAAAGCTTGGCGTCCTGGTGGAAAAATATTTGAGCGAGTGAGCTTCCTCTTTCCCTCTTCCGGTTCCATGAAAGATGATCTCCAGCGGCGTTTGATGATGATCGCGGCAATTTTTCTATTCCTGTACGCCGCGGTGTTGACGCTTTCTCCGGCGGTCCGGGTCCATTCCTGGGCTGCGGATTACCGCTGGCAGCATTGGCTGGGATTCTTGGGATGGCTGGTGGGGTTTTCACTGCTCTACCGACAGCTCAACCGGCTCCTGCCGGACCATGATCCTTATCTGCTGCCAATCTCAAGCCTGCTGACCGGATGGGGATTGCTCACCATCTGGCGCCTGGACAACAACTTTGGAATGCGCCAGACTTTATGGTTGATGATCGGTTGTATCATCATCTATGTTTTGCTGCGTTTTCCGCTGTTGGTCGACCTGTTGCGCCGCTACAAATATATCTGGTTGTCTATTGGGCTGGGATTAACCGCCCTGACGTTTATATTCGGTTCATACCCGAGCGGTGATGGACCGCGGTTGTGGCTTGGCTGCTGCGGGCTGTATCTTCAGCCCTCCGAACCCCTTAAGCTGCTTCTCATTATCTATCTGGCGGCATACCTGGCCGGGCAGGTGTACGTCACCCTCAGCTTGCCTCAACTGTTGGCCCCCACCATCGTGCTGGCAGCCGTAGTTACGGCTCTGTTGGTGGCACAGCGTGACCTTGGGACTGCCACTTTGATCATCGCCATTTACACCATCGTGGTGTATCTGGCGTCGGCGCGGAACCGGGTGCTGGTCATTGCGCTGATGCTGCTGATCGGCGCTGGAATTGCGGGTTATGTTACCTTTCCGGTTATCCATCTACGGGTGGACACCTGGTTGAACCCTTGGTTGGATGCCGGCGGAAGTTCTTACCAATTGGTGCAATCCTTCCTGGCGATCGCGACCGGTCGAATTTTTGGCACCGGACCCGGTCTTGGCAGCCCGGGATTAGTTCCTGTTGCCCAATCGGATTTTATCGCTGCTGCCATCGCGGAGGAGTCCGGGCTGCTCGGGCTGGTTGGCCTGCTGCTGTTGATCGCAATGCTGATTTTTCGCACGTTTACCATCGCCATGCGGGCAGCCAACAATTTTCACCGTTTTCTGGCAGCCGGTTTGGGTTGTTATTTTGGAATCCAGTCCATTTTGATCATTGGCGGCAATTTACGCATGCTGCCGTTAACTGGCGTTACACTGCCATTTGTTTCCTATGGGGGTTCTTCCCTTGTCACTAGTTTCTTCGCCATGGGGTTACTGCTGGTCGTCAGTAGTTCGGAAGAAACCGTTCCGCCAGAACTGCCAAGACTGCGCCCCTATCTGGTGACCGGAGCGATTTTGGCTGGGGCATTGATGGCCCTGGGGTTGATCGCCGGTTGGTGGGCGGTGGTGCGGTCAGACGACCTGCAATTCCGCACGGACAACCTGCGCTGGACCGTTCATTCACGCTATGTTCCACGCGGGTCGCTGTTGGACCGCTCCAACACGCCCATCGCGATCACACAGGGTCAATCGGGGAATTACACCCGCATTCTGGAATACCCGGCTTTGGGTACAACCATCGGTTATTCAGATCCGATTTTCGGCAAAGGCGGGCTGGAAGCCAGCCTGGATGGCTATCTCACCGGTCTCCAGGGCAATGCGGCTTCTACGGTTTGGCTGGCGGAGTGGATTTACGGCCAACCGCCGCCTGGAATGGATGTGCGGCTTTCCATTGACCTTGATTTGCAGGCATTTACAGACAATCAATTGGCCGGGTCAGTTGCCGCCGCGGTGATACTCAACCGTGATAGCGGAGAGGTGTTGGCAATTTCCTCACAACCCTCCTTTGACCCCAATCAAATGACCGAAAATTGGGAGGCGTGGCGGACTGACCCGCAGGCTCCGCTGTTGAATCGGGTGACTCAAGGCTCTTACCCGCCCGGAGCAATCCTTGGGCCGTTCCTGTATGCCCAGGCACAACCGGGGGCGAACGGGATCTCAGGCTCACTGACCTATACATTGGATGGCAAAATGCTCAACTGTGCCCAGTCGCCCCAAACCCCACTCACCTGGGAGAGTGCCATCGGTTCGGGTTGTCCGGGAGCGCTGGTTGAACTTGGCAGCCGCCTGTCAGCCAGCCAGATCCAGGCATTAATGGAAGAATTTGGCTTCTACACCACCCCCGACTTTGAGCTTCCATCTTCAGTGCCATCGCTGGACCAACCCATCACCGATGAGGTCCTGGCTTCACTCGGGCAATCCGGCATTAAAGTTACCCCACTCCAGGTCGCTCTGGCTGCTGCGCAGTTGAGTAACGGCGGCACCCGCCCATCAGCACGATTAGCTTCGGCTGTCCACACACCTCATCAAGGTTGGGTGGTTTTGCCTTCCGGAAGCGGGATACCGTCGATTAATTCATACGCCAGCCCGGAAGGATTAACGGCTGGATCAGTCAGTGGATTACCGGTATGGGATGCGGTCGGGCTGGCGCAAACCGATGATGGCAAACCGTTGACCTGGTACGTCAGCGCCACCATTGATTCCTGGCCCGGGTCGCCGCTGGTACTGGCGCTGATTCTCGAGGAAGGCAACCCTGACCGCGCGATTGAAATTGGGCGGGCATTAATTTCCGCGGCGCTCAATCCGCAATAATTACGAAAAAAACATCATTTCGAACGAAGCAAATCCCGCAAGGCTGCTTCTACGTCGGAATATTTGAATTGGAAACCGGACTCGGTCAAACGAGCTGGCATACAGCGCCAGGAGTCCAGCACCACACTGCTCATTTTGCCTAGAACCAATTTCAAAGCAAAGCCGGGCACTGGGAACCAGTAAGGACGCTTCAGTACCCGGCTGATGGCGTGGCCAAGGTCCGAATTCCGTACCGGCTGCGGCGACATCAGGTTATAGGCGCCAGAGGTTTCCTGATTCGTCAATAAATATTTAAACGCAGCCACTTCATCGTCAATATGAATCCAGGGAAGATATTGCCGACCGCTGCCGATTGGACCGCCGACGAACATACGGAACGGCAGCAGGAACATATTCAACAGCAGGGCTCCGCGGGCGAATACAACGCCTGAGCGAGTCACTACCCGCCGCACTCCCATGGCTTCAACCGGCTGCGTTGATTGCTCCCAGCGTTGACAAAGGTCGCTTTGAAAGCCAGTCCCCGGCGGGTCGGACTCAGTCAGAATATCGTCCCCTGAAGGACTGTAATAGCCGTTGGCTGCAGCCTGTAACAACACCTCCGGCTTATGTTCAGCTGCCTGGAAGGCTGCTACAATGGCAGCGCCGGCGTTCAAGCGGCTTCCGATCAACTTCGCTTTGCGGTTTTTGGTCCACAATCCGCCGCCTAAATTGACACCGGCCAGGTTGACCACGGCATCTGTTTCATTGAGCAAATGGCCCCAACCTTCCTTAGTTTTACCATCCCAGCGCACCATCGTCACGCCTTGCAAGGCTGAATGAGCTTGAGGATTACGGCTGAGAACCGTCACTGAATGGCCCTCTGCCAGCAAATGCTTCGATAGGGCAGTTCCGATTAATCCACTCCCTCCAGCAATCAAGATGTGCATCCCATCCTCCTTGTGGCAATGTTGGATTATTTTTTCATAGCCGCCGGTACGGCTATGGATTATTGGCCAATTATCAAATTGATGGTAACACTAACGCCTCCTATTCACAAATGTCAGAAGAATACTCATGCTATAATCAGCCGCAAGAGTTCAAAATGACCGAGAGTGTGCTGGTTCTCAACGCAAACTTCGAGCCGATCAACGTGTGTAATCTGCGGCGAGCGGTTGGTTTGATACTGGCTGAGCGGGCAGCACTGGTGGTCAACGGTCGGGGGGTCATCCACTCGATCAACAGTACCTTCCCGCGTCCTTCGATCATCCGGCTGCAGAACATGGTGCACCGGCCGCATACCCGCGTAAGGCTAAGCCGGCGTGAGATTTTCCGGCGCGACAACTTCACCTGCCAATATTGCGGCAAACGCTCCCTCGATTTAACCATCGACCATGTGGTGCCGCGCCACCTGGGCGGTAAGCATACCTGGGGCAATGTAGTAACTGCCTGCGCTGCCTGTAATCACCGCAAAGGCGGACGCCAGCCGGCTGAAGCAAACATGAATTTAAGGCATAACCCGATCGAGCCGCCCAGTTCAGCGATATACGTGTTTGGCCGGCATTTGAATGAATATGCTGAGTGGGAACCGTTTTTGAACGGGTGGTGACAACGCAAAAAAAGCGCGAAAATAATTTCGCGCTTTCGTAAAACAACGGATTGCTATTCGGACGATATTACTGGTCGGCCGGCTCAGCGGCGGGTACAGCTGCTGCTTCCGGTTTGCGCCTGCGGAAAATGAGCATCGCTGCAGCAGCTACTGCGATTACTGCCATGATGGTCTGGTTGATGTTAACCCCCGCCACAGGTGAGGGATCCAGTCGCAAAAATTCCAGGAAGAAGCGGCCAACCGGGTAAATAACCAGGTAGGTCAGGAAAATATCACCGGTACGTAATTTGCCGGCGAATTTCTTCCCAATCCATAGTAAGAATGCCATGTTAATCAAGTTGTAAATGGCTTCATAGGCAAATAATGGGTGGTACGTGGCTTGCTCGATATATTCCGGCAGCCTGTGCGCACGGTCAATGGTGATTGCCCAGGGCAGGTTGGTGGGTGCTCCGTACACTTCTTGATTGAGATAATTGCCAATGCGGCCGATCGCCTGAGCCAACGCCAGGCCCGGAGCAATGATATCTGTCCACATGCCAAAACTCAGCTTACGCTTGCGAGAATAAATCCACAAGGCAATCGCTCCCCCAATGACCGCACCGGGTATGCCCAGACCGCCTTTCCAGATGCTCAATGCTTCCAGCGGATGGGTGAGGTAATATCCAGTGGTGATACCCTGCTCCACCATGGAAGCTGGGGGGGTCAATACATGCCACAGGCGCGCACCAATAATGCCGCCAATGATCAGCCAGGGGAACATATCCCACACAGCGTCGGCGTCGATGCCGCGGCGCTTGGCCAGCCTGGCAGCTAAGAAGGCGGCTGCCAATGCACCAATCATGATCAGAATGCCGTATAAATGGATGGTCAATGGCCCGATATTAAAACTGCTTGGCATAATCTTGATAACCTTCCTTGGGAAAAGTTCGCCAGCACAACGGCTGGTTTACGAAATAAGATCGTTTTCAGCGGCAGCCTGACGGTGAATGAGCCAGATGCGCTGGATGGCAGTAATGTTGCCCAGAACAGCCAAAATCCACAGGGCATAAATCGGGCGGTTGAGCAACAGGCTTAGTACGATCACAATGTAACGTTCAACCCGCGTCAGCAAGCCGGCAGTGGTATTGAAGCCGGCAGTCTCGCCACGAGAGCGGGTATAAGACACCATTACCGAACCGGCTGCCGCCGCGTATACCAAAACTACTGGCAGACTGTCCGGTTGGCTCAGGTAATAAACCAGTAAACCCGCAAAAAGGACCAACTCGGCATAGCGGTCGATGACCGAGTCGAAAAAGCCGCCAAAACGTGAGACCTTCCCGCGCAGCCGAGCCATGGTGCCGTCGATGGCATCAAACGGACCCATCAACAGAACCACTACCCCGCCCCAAACCATTTCACCGCGGGCTAACAGGTACGCAGCACCTACGTGACCTGCCAGACCAAGCAGCGTCATTGTGTTCGGCGTCAAGCCGATTTTATTGAGAAAGGCGCCTATTGGATCGAGGATTCCCTTAAAGCGCACGCGCAAGAGGTCAGAAAATGTTTGGGGTGATTTTTTTTGAGCGGGTTGATCCATCCAATACCTGACCAAATAACAATATGACGTACGGATCGCGGAATGCCTGCAATCTTACCACAATCGCTCCGCTTATTCTTCGGAATATCCGTCTTCCGGGTTATCTTCTTCCGGGTCGACCAGGACTTCGCGGTCCTTGCCGCCGCCAAGGGGCGGACCGACAATGCCCATCTCCTCCAACTGGTCGAGCAGACGGGCAGCGCGCGGGAAGCCAATGCGCAGGCGGCGCTGCAGCAGGGAGGCGCTGGCGCGCTGAGCTTTCGTCACCAGCTCGACCGCTTGCTGCACCAAATCATCTCCACCCTCGCTCTCTTCTTGCACCATCCCTTCCCACGGCGGTTGTTCGCCAATAAGAGCCGGTTTTTGGTTCTTCCAGTAATCGATCACCACGTCAATTTCCTGATCCTTGAGCAGCACACCCTGTGCACGCTGCGGCGTGCCAACTTCCGGATTGAGGAAGAGCATGTCTCCGCGCCCAAGCAGTGATTCAGCCCCGTTGACGTCCAAAATGACGCGTGAGTCGATGGATGAAGCCACTGAAAATGCGATGCGGGACGGAAAATTGGCCTTGATCAGACCGGTCACCACGTCTGTGCTGGGCCGCTGGGTAGCCACCACCAGATGAATGCCAACCGCACGGGCCATTTGCGCCAGGCGAACCACCGCATGTTCCGTCTGGTCGGGGGCAGACATCATCAGGTCGGCCAGCTCATCCACCAGGACAACAATGCGCGGCAAAGTGGGTTGTCTCTTCCGTTCCTGCTTGCGGTTGAACGAATCCAGGTCGCGGGCGCGGGCGGATTCGAGCAGCCGGTAGCGCTGGTCCATCTCTGCCAGCGCCCATTTGAGCACTGCCAGCATGCGTTCCAGTTGAGTCTCCACTTTGCCCATGATATGCGGTAAGCCATTGAAACGCATCAGTTCGACCATTTTCGGGTCGAGGATTGCCAACCGCAGGGTCTCCGGCGAGTTGTTCATCACCAGACAAGTAATGATAGCTGCCAGACACACCGATTTTCCGGAACCGGTCGTGCCGGCTACCAATAGATGCGGCATTCGCGTTAAATCAGCCACCACTGGCTGTCCGGAGACATCCCGACCGAGGGCTAATGCCAGCGGCGAGCGCAGGTTTTTGAATTCAGGCGCTTCAATTATGGCGCGTAAACGCACCAATGCGGTCGAGGTGTTGGGCACTTCGATGCCGACGTACGAATGACCCGGCACCGGGGCTTCGATGCGCAGCCGTTCGGCTGCCAGGGACAAAGCCAGATCTTTGGAAAGGTTGGAGATCTGGGATACGCGCACTTTTTGTTTTTGCGTTTGACCGTCTGGTCCGGCGCGATCGACAAAGCCTGGCTCCACCGCAAATTGCGTGACGGTTGGGCCAACCCGGTAGCCGATCACACGCGAGGGCACGCCAAATTCAGCCAGGGTCTTTTCGATTTTTCCCGCCACCGCCAAAATGCGTTCTTCGTCCAGGCCATTTTTCTCGTCCTGCACCAGCAGGGTGAGCGGCGGCAGCTGCTCGCTGCGCGGACCGTCCACGATGAACACCGGGGCCGCAGCCGGGGTCATAACCGCATTCCCTTCCGCGCGCACCGGATGTTCCGCTGGGAGATCCGCTTCGAATTCTTCGTCACCTTCCTGTGATAGCCAGTCTTCGATTTTTAATATCAACCAGCGCCCTAAACCGCTGCCGGCCAATACAAACCACAAAAGTAATGCCAACAGCACCAGGCTGCTCCAGGGCAGCGGCAGTAAAAAGGACACCAGCCGCGCCAAGCCCCAGCCGATCACCCCGCCGTCCTGTCCGGCCTCCGCCCGTTCGAGCGACATACCACCGAAAAGCGACAGCAAAGCCATAATGACAAATACCACACACTCCAGTGCCAACACGCGCCCGAGATCCAGGCGGCTGGCACGTTCAGGATGGTGGCGCAGGGCAGCGATCCCCAGATATGCCATTAAAAAGATGATGGCATAACTGCCAGCTCCGGTCCAATGCTTAAGGAATGCTCCCCAGGGCGAGATAAATGATCCCTGACTGAGATTCAACAGCGCCAGAATCGTTAACGCGCTGGCAGCCAGTAAAATGACTCCCAGCACATCCCAACTATAGCGCTCCAGGCGCAGCCAGCCGCGTCCTAACGCCTCCATTACCGATGGAGATGTTGGTTCCGGTTCAGGCGGCGGCGCTGACCTGCTGCGCGGTTGATTTTTGCGCGGAGATGCTCCACTCATTCGGTTTGAACTAAGCCAAGTCCCAGTCGGCGGCGTTCGGTGTCAATGTGCAGGATGCGCACGATCACCTCCTGACCGATATCCATAAAATCTGAAAGATGCCCAAAATCGGGTGGAAGTTTAATGGACGAAAGGTGGATCAAGCCTTCCACACCCTCTTCCAGGCGCACGAAAGCCCCGTAGCGGGTAGTGGAGGTGACTTTTGCTGAAACGATATCGCCGGGTTTGTAGCGGATATTTAATGATTCCCAGGGATTCGGCGTCATGCGTTTGAGGCTGAGCGCAATCCGGGCGTTTTCCTCGCAGACCTGTAAGACCATTACTTGGACCTCGTCGTCGACGGATAATACATCGCTGGGATGATGAACACGCCCCCAGGACAATTCTGAAACATGAATCAGACCCTCAACTCCGCCCAGATCGATGAAAACGCCAAAATCAGTCACGTTGGTGACTTTGCCGGTTAATATGGCATTTTCCTGCAGCGCGCCAAAGATCACGCGGCGTTTGCCCTCCCCCGCCAGCGCTGCCCGCTCAGACAGGACGATGCGCTCCTGCGCCTGTTCGCACTCGATGACTTTAAGCTCGATGTCGCGGTCAACATACCCAGCCAGAACTCGGCGGCGTTCATCATCGGTCGCGGTATTGGGCATGTCGATCAGGTGAGATACCGGCACGAAACCCTGAACACCGCAGCCCTGCACCAGCAACCCGCCGCGGTTGAACCCGTGTACTTTTAGACTGACGATTTCATCCTGCTCGTAAAGGCGTTGAACAAAAGGCCAATCGATGGCGGTTACAGCGGACTGAGACGCCGTTCGCGCCCCCGACTCTTTACGCGGTGTAGTATATGACTCCTCGTCTGAAAGAACTGCCGCCCACCAACTTTCATCCGGCATTTCAGGGATTTCACCCTCCGGGATGGAAATCTCTTTCTTGCTTAGCATTAATTCACCTCCCCAGGTGCTTATACAGATAAATGCCTTAAAGGTATTGTATATGCAGCGTGAAAATTATTACAAGTCGATTTTGTCGCCATTTTGATTTTCCATTTCCTTGATTTCTTTAGCGACCGCTTCGATGGCAACTCGCTGCTTGCGGTATAAATCGGCTTCCGACATCGCCAGACGCAGGGCAATTTCGCGCACTTTCTTGCCTTCCAGAAACTTCATATCCAGAATATTATACAAAACCCATTCACCGGTGAAGCGCCGCTCGCCTTCCGGCCGGGTTCGCTCAATGGCCTCTCGTAAAATGGACCTGAGCGCGTTGGACGAGTTCCCTTCAGTAGTTTCGGTCTTGTCCTGCACCACTTTAAGTTTCATCAACGGGCTGTCGGTTAATTTTGGGCCGCCCCAATAATGAGTCAAAGCGTCTTTGACCCATTGAGAAAAATCGGTTTTGGGGGATGATTCATCGATGGCAAGCACCTGGCTCTGGTCAAATCGGCCGGCGGCACGCATCTGCTGAATCAATGCTGCCTGACTGGACAATTCTCCCAGGGATTGAAAAACCTGTTCCTGCAGGCGGCGGTCTTTGAGCGACAGGGCTATGCGCTCAGAGAAGCTGTTCACTTCATCCAACTGATCCTCGTCCAAGGATTCGGCCGCACCCTGAGCGATACCCAGGATACCCAGCATATCCATTTCACCGTCGTCGTTCTGGTCGTAGAGCGGAATGAGAATGTCATTGCCCCATTGGAATAATTCATAGAAATCGCCATTATCCGGGAAGAATCGGGTAAGGTCGGTGTTCTCGTTTTCATGATCGAAGAAAGTCTTGCCTACCTTGACAACCAATTTCAGCCCATCCGGGTTAAAGGCCGCCACGTACGCACCTGGCACCTGCATCCGGTCGCATAAGCCAGATAGCATCATTTCGATGAATTGACGCAGGTCATTTCGGGTAATGAGTTTGTCTTCAAAAGCTTCGAGCACAGCGATCTCGCGCTTATCGTTTCCGAAGAAGAGGAAGCGTTCAATGATCGGGAACAATAGCGTGACCAGATATTCGCCCACCAGAATAGTCGCGACCATCACAATAGGCACGAAGGTGTTATACGCCAGGCCAAGCGGTTCGCCAGCCCGGCGCACAATCGTGGCGAAGGTCAAAGTAAAACTGGCTACGACGGGTCCGCGTAAAATCCATTTGAACAGGCGGCTCTTGACGCGCCGGTCTGGCAGGGCAACGCCAAAAAAGGCTACCGAATACGCCATAACGATGACCAGGCCGCCCACAGCCAGGTTGGAAAGTACGGTCACCAGCCAAAAGATGAGTGAATGGCGCGCAGCGAAGCCGGAACTGAATAACAAAAACGGGAAAGATCCCAGGGTAGGCGCGATCGAGCCTACCAGCAAATAGCCCATGCGCCGTTGACCGGTAGCGGTGGCTGAACGCTGGTAAGCGCGGATAAAGTTGTACCAGGACATCAGCATGGCGCCAACGTAGTACAGCATGAACGCGTCGGTCAGCCAGGTGGGTTCAAGAAAAGGTGCGGTAGTATCTGGCTCGACCAATGGTCCTACCAGGACGCCGGAGAATAATGAGATCAGAAAAAATAGCGAGATGAGGTATGACAAGCGGATCGTCCAACGCCGTTTGCCTTTGCTGGGCTTGCCGGTGGTTGCTAAAACCGCGTCAGAAAAATGCAAATAAGCTGAAGGCAGAAACACAATGCCAACCCACTGAGCCTTCAGCCAAAAGTCGAGACGAGCCGGTGATTCGGCCACACTTGCCAGCGATTCAGCCACATAGACCAACACCAGACAGGCCAATATGCCGGAAAATGAACGCGCAACCCTCACCCGCAGGTTGAAGGTCAGCGAATATAACAACAGCGAGAACGCGGTGATGGCAATGCCTGCCATCAAAATTTGGTTAATCGAAACCAGCGTGTTCAATCCGTCCGGCTTTCTATCCTGAAATCAATAAACCCTAACGCATGGGACGCGAGAAAAACAAAGCAATGTCCTGATTGGCATAATACTGATCATTGTATCCGCAGAATTCAAAACCCATCTTTAGTGCCAGGTGCACAGCAGCAAAATTCTTGGAAGGCATTTCCAGCAAGATGCGTTTGAAATGACGGGGACGAGCCCAATTCTGGGTGGAAAGCAACAATGCGCTGGCAATACCTTGCCGGCGGTTGTGTTCCTCGATCGCCAGGTCGGTTACCCAGGCGGTGCGGGGGCCAGCGATCTCGGCGATACTCACATAGCCAACCGGCTTGCCGCCCAATACAGCCATCAAAATCACCGCGGCTTTCTTCCAAGATTCAACGATCTGGTCGCGGTTATGCGGATACTCAATGCGGATCGAGCGCGGCAGGCGGATTTCACGAAAGCTGATCGCCATTTGCCCCACATCAAAGGACCGGTCCATTTGCCAGACGTAATCCGTTTTACAGGAATGGTCGATTTCAGCCAGGGTGGCTAGATCGGTAGTGAGAGCGGGTCGTATTTCTATTTCTGGCATAGGTTTTCCTCAGGGGGCGATGATGCGGATGTTAAGTATGCAGGCAGGGAAGACATTATTGGCATTATCTCGCACAACCAGTCGCAGCAGGTAATCTCCGGGCATCAATAAACTGGTGTCCCATCGTCCGCTGCCCTCACCGCCCAAAGGCTGATCGATAATTGGCGATTCGCCAGCAGCAATGGTGGTCCAGGTGGTTGCGCCGGGCTGGGTAAATTCGTACTGGTAAAAGCCAAGGTTCGGCACGTTGACGGTACCTCGCAGGATGACTTCTCCCTGAATGGTTGCACCCGCCTCCGGGAAAGTCCAGGCAATTTGACCTGGCACGCACCCGCCGGGCTCCACAACCTCTAAAGTTGGCGCAAGCTCATCGGTGGTCGGGGTGGTGACTGCGGCTGGCTGGAGCGTGATGGTAGGTGTAGCCAGGATTTGTAATGTAGCAGTCGGAAGCGTTTGCGTATTCGGAAAATCAGGATACACGATTGATACCAGAATGAATTCAGAAATCGCGAACAGGACCATGAATGCAAAACCCGTCAGCCCGCTGGTGAAGCGCCGCTGGGCATTCTCGCGTTCCAGACCGAACAGAGAACTGCGCAGTTCGCGCCACGCGACTGCCATTTTCCGCAAAATCCACAGCGCTCCTACCCCGATAACGATGTAAATTGGAATTTCGTATGTTTTAAGGAAGCGCAGAACTTCTTCCATGATCCTTCAGTTCATCTACTAATATCTTTAAAGCGAGCGTAAAACGCCCGTAATCAGCGCGGTCAACCGCGGAACGAGAACCTTGCCAGCTTCGAGTACTTCGGCATGCGTGGTCATGTTACTGCCATCCAAATTGGCCTTGTTGCTAATGCCGGAAAGACCCAGTACGCGAGTTTTGCCATGCCGCGCCACAATCACTTCGGGGACTGTGGACATGCCGACCGCATCTGCCCCGCCTGCCCGCAGGAAACGCAGGTCAGCCGGCGATTCGAAGGAGGGGCCGGACAACCAGGCGTACACGCCTTCTCGCAGCTGAATGCCGGCAGCTTGAGCTGCATCACGGCATTTTTGCTGCAGTTCACGGTCATACGGCTGGCTCATATCGGGGAAGCGCTCGCCCATAACATCTAAATTTGGACCGCGCAGCGGATTTAGACCGGTCATACCCACCAGGTTGATGTGGTCGGTCAACATCATCACGTCTCCCGGGACATAATCCGGGTTAATGGCTCCGGCTGCGTTGGTAATGATCAAAATTTCGATACCAAGTCGCTGCATCACCCGAATTGGAAAGGTGATTTGGCCCATGCTCGGACCCTCATAGTAGTGTGTCCGACCTTGCATGACCAAAATCGGCTGGTTTTCCAGCTTGCCTACCACCAGACGTCCCTTATGACCCTGGATGGTTGGCAAAGGCCAAAGGGGAAGTTGATCGTAGGGGATTACGTCCGCGTTTTCCACTTTGTCGGCTAAATCACCCAGACCAGAACCAAGAATTAAACCAATTTTAGGCTGTGTATGGATTTTTTCAGCGACAATGTCGCGAGTTTTGTCAATCTGCTCGAGGGTAATCCACTCGCTCATAAGCTCCTCCGGATTAGTCAGTTGTGGAAAACAGGGGGCAATTACCGGTTGGCAATCAATCTTACGCCTAGATTATAACAGAGTCTGACTCTCAGCCTATTTACGGTCAGGCATATTAGGGTAGAACGGCGCAAAAAAAATTGTAATGCGTTTGTAACCCACTTATTAATCACTTATTTGTATAATTTGTTTGGGGATATTAAATTCGTTGTTGTTTATCTGTCTCCGAACTGAATAATTACTTAGACTTTTACTTGCACACAACCAAATTACTCCAATGCGGCCCAGGTCAACGACAAGCCTGTGGGTCGAACGCACCACCGCTTAATTTACACCCTTTGCTGATACGATGAAAAGACGCTTCGACCAACACCCCAGTTTGCCAATTTACAAGCAAATCAACCTTGTCCTTCCGGCAGTGGTGATGGGTAGTTTGGTTTTTCTAAGTCTGATTGTGCAAGCTTTCCGCAATAATCCCGCCTCCTTCGAAGCCCGCATATACTGGATTTTCGGGGTTGGCGGTTTGCTCTATATGACCCTGATCACCCTGTGGGGCGTGCCAAATATCAAGGCGCGTCCCAATTTTGGGTGGCTGCTGGCGATCACCAGTGGAGCAATGATCTGTGCTGTCGAATTCTATGAACCCTATTTGATGCCAGGCACAAGCATTCCACTGACTTTAACCTTTGTCGCAATTCTCGCGCTGCTTTCCGGACGTTGGCCGAGTTACTTGTTTGCCCTCATAGCGCTTGGTGCCAATGTCGCCACCTACTTGATGGATTATTTCGACCAAACCATGATGTTCATTCGCGAATCTGTCCTGATCCCGGTGATCGCTGTGGTGGTCACTGAAACCATTTTAGGTTTGCGAAAATCCCTACAGGTGGAAATGACCCGGCTGCAAACGCTCAACCGCGTGGCTCGCAGTCTGGCAACATCACTCGAGATGCATCAGGTTGTCACCCTGGTCAGCAATGCGATTCAAAATGCTTTCGCTGCAGATACCTATTATGTTGGTTTGCTATCCAACTCAACCATGCACATGGAACTTTTCTTTGACGATGGCGAGTTTTTTCCGCCCATGGATATCAATCTGAAAGATACATTAGCCGGTAGGGTGGTCCAGTCCCGCAAGTCGCTGCTGATTCGCGACCTGGCAGCTGAAAGAAAGCAAAGAAATCTGCCTTATATAATCGTCGGGCGTCCGCAAGCCAGCCGATCGTGGATGGGGAC
>DATBWK010000091.1:0-2938 GCA_036514835.1 Bellilinea sp. | reverse complement strand
TTGAACTTCGAGCAAGGTTCGCAGACCCTCACGGAACAAGGACTGGTCGTCCACCAGTAAAACTTTGATGATTTGATTCATGCCGGCACCTTGATGTCGAATTCAAAACCGCCTTTAGGAGAAGAGCCGATTTGCAACTCTCCGCCTACACTGCTAACCCGTTCTTTCAATCCCATTAAACCAAAACCTTCTTTGTATTCGCCAGGACCAACGCCATTATCCTCGACCTCAAGTTCAACACAGGCGCTTTGCGTAAAATCCAGATTAATCCAAAGACGCGAGGCATGGGCATGTTTGCAGGTATTGCTGATGCCTTCCTGTGCTGCCCGGTACAAGGTCCAGCGGGTCTGAGGGTTGAGTGGACGCTCTTCCCCAGTAACGATAAGCTCAGGTTCAATTCCAGCGTTCCTGGCGCCATCCAGCAATCCACCAATCATATCTGCCAGGGGCTTATGGCCATCGATCGGAGAGCGCAGGGCTGCCACTGAATGCCTCACGTCTGCTAATGCTTCCTGTGTCAGGTTCTGTGCTTTAGACAAAATTGCTTCCGCGCGTCCTTTGTCATTGCCTGAGACAGCTCGGGCTGCCTGGATTTGCATATAAATCGTGGTCAAATAATGCCCAAGACCGTCGTGAATTTCGCGTGCCAACCGGTTGCGTTCTTTGGCGGTCGCAAGGTCTTCAGCCTGAATGGCATATTCTCGTAGACGCTGGTTGACAGCAGTCAGCTCATTGAGAAGTCGTTCCACCTCGCGCCGTGAGGATTCCTCGTTCAACGCCATTTGCGTAAACACCACAATAAATATTAAACCGGCAACGAAGATCGGCAGACCAGTCCAAACCGCCTCCACCGAGCCGCTGAAGGCAAAAACAGCTGCGACATAGCTAAAGGTGATGACGAACAAAGCTATATAAGCCGTCCGCCGCGGCAGCAGGATTACCGCATGGCCAGCCAGCGGCATCAGCACCAGCGCATTAAATCCAGCGCCCCTGCCAAGATACACGATCAGTCCGCCGAGCATAATTTGGATCCAAAAATAAAGGATCGACAGTTGAGTCGATTTACGGCGTACGCAATAAGCATAGCCATAAATTCCAGCCGCCAAATATGCGGTACCCAGCGAAATCAGAACCACGATTTTCACAGCACTGGCAGATTGCAACGAACTGAATGTAGCAAAATACGAAGCCAGCACAACCACAGCAAACGCCAGGTCGGCATCACCACCCGTGCGAATAATCGATGGTTTGTCCAGATTCATGAAACAGATTATAGCACCCGGGGTCTTCCAGTCAGGTTCGAATGACCCCCTGCCAAGTCCTATTTGAGGTTATGACTTTCCAACCACGAAGTGGGACTTTGACTATGACCCTGATCACTTCGTTTCAGGCTGAGAAAGGAATAAGGTAGATGTGAATAGAATTACCAACCTTCTCCCCTGGAAGTGCCATGAACATTTTAATGATTTATCCCAAATTCCCAGAGACTTTTTGGAGTTTCAAGCACGCTGTCGAATTCATTTCAAAAAAAGCGTCCACACCGCCGCTTGGTCTGGCCACCATTGCACCCATGTTGCCTGGAGGGTGGAACAAGAAGCTGGTGGACCTGAATATACAATCGCTAAAGAACCGCGACATTGAATGGGCTGACCTGGTATTCATCAGTGCCATGAATGTGCAGCGGGCATCCGTGAATGAGGTTGTCCACCGCTGCAAGGACTACCATAAGACTATCGTCGCTGGCGGGCCATTGTTCACTGGTGAATACGACCAGTTCCCGCAGATTGACCATTTTGTACTCAACGAAGCTGAACTCACCCTGCCTCAATTTCTGACTGATCTGTCGGAGGGCCAGCCAAAGCGGGTATATGCGACCGACGAGTTCGCCGATATCACCTCCACTCCCCTGCCGGATTGGAGTTTGTTGAATTTTTCGGCTTACGATTCGATGAGTCTGCAATTTTCGCGTGGTTGCCCATATGATTGCGATTTCTGCAATGTTACCGCGCTGCTCGGTCACCGCCCGCGGACCAAGTCAGCGACGCAGCTCATCGCTGAACTTGATGCCCTGTATGCTGCCGGTTGGCGCCGCAATATCTTTATGGTGGACGACAACTTCATTGGCAATAAAAAAGTACTCAAACAGGAAATCTTGCCGGCTATGATCGAGTGGCGGCAAGGGAAAATCGGCTGCCAGTTTATCACCGAAGCTTCGATAAATTTGTCCGATGATCCTGAATTAATGGATCTACTGGTGAAAGCCGGCTTTATATCTGTCTTTATCGGCATAGAGACCCCCGAAGAAGAATCCCTCATCGAATGCAATAAGAAGCAAAACCAGCGGCGCGATATGCTCAAAAGCGTGCACACAATGCAAAGCGCCGGGTTGCAAGTGATGGCGGGTTTCATCGTCGGATTTGATAGTGACAACCCGGCTACATTCCAGCGCCAGATTGACTTTATTCAGCAATCCGGTATCGTCACCGCCATGGTTGGCTTGCTCCAAGCGCCCTTTGGCACCCGCCTGTATGACCGCATGGAGCAGGAAGGCCGCTTGATCCGCGAGATGAGCGGCGATAACACTGACGGCACTTCCAACATCGTGCCCCGGTTGGATGCCGACATTCTCCAGCGCGGCTACCGCACAATTTTACGTTCAATTTACTCTTCCAAAATGTTTTACGAGCGTATTAAGACCTTCCTGGCGCATTACAATCCAGTCAATTCACCCAGGAAGCTGGAATTTAACGAAATTCGGGCTTTCTTCCGCTCAATTTGGCGTATCGGCATCCTGGGACCAGCCCGCCGCCAGTATTGGGATTTGTTTTTCTGGACGCTGCTCCACTACCCGAAGAAGTTCGCCCTGGCAATCACCATGACCATCTACGGTTACCATTTCCAAAAGATCAGCGCCAATGCGCTTGCGCGATCGATCCAC
>DATBWK010000090.1:0-5950 GCA_036514835.1 Bellilinea sp. | reverse complement strand
CAGGGCACCCCCAACACCACGGTTACCTCCAGTGGTGAAGATCCCAATCATTTTTCCGGCGCTTATTTTGGCAAGGGCTTCCGCTGGCAGCTGCCAGACCTGGAAACCTCGGAACGCGGCTACCGCAATGCCCGCCTGGCTTTCGAAGCTGATGGACGGCAGGCGGTGGATGCCACCGTCGGTGGCAAATTGACCATTTTCCCCAAGGTCGACTACAACTCACTATTCTGATGGATGCCCGCCCGCTGGTCTCGATTGTTACGCCCTCGTATAACCAGGCCGCCTACCTGGAGACTGCTATGCGTTCGGTGCTGGAGCACGATTACCCCAACATCGAATATCTGGTAGCGGACGGCGGTTCAACTGACGGCAGCGTCGAGATCATTCAAAAGTACGCTGACCGGCTAGCCTGGTGGGTGTCGGAGAAGGACAACGGTCAGGCTGACGGCGCCAATAAGGGCTTTCGGTGGGCCCGCGGAGAGATCGTCGGCTGGCTCAACTCGGACGATGTGTATAACCCGGGCGCTATCTCCGGAGCGGTGGCGGCGTTTCAGGTCAACTCGCAGGCCGGGATGGTGTTCAGCGACGTTGACTCGATCGACGGCAGCGGGCAGCTCATCAATGTGATGCGTTTTGGGCCGCGCACACTGGAAGACCTGATGGCATTTAAAATCATCAGCCAGCCAGGCGCGTTCATGCGCCGCACACTGCTGGAGCAGGCGGGTTATCTTGACCCGCAATATCACCTGCTGCTCGACCATCAGCTATGGCTGCGCCTGGCGCGGCTCGCTCCGCTGGTGTATGTGCCGGGAGTGCGCTGGTCAGCGGCGCGTTTCCATGCGGCTGCCAAGAATGTGGCGCAGGCCGGTGCTTTTGGCAGCGACGCCTATCGCATCGCGGCGTGGTTGAGCAGCACACCTGAATACAAGGACCTCATGACCCGTAACCGGCGCAAGGTATGGGCCGGGGCGCACCGACTGAACGCCTTTTACCTGCTGGACGGCGGTCAACCTGGGGCGGCACTGAAGGCTTATTGGAAGGGTTTCTGGCTGTCGCCAGCCGCAGTGCTGCCGGATTGGTACCGTATTATTTATGCACTGTTGAGTCCGTTAGGCCTGGGCCGTTTGCGGGAGTCCTATTTACGCCGTAGAGCTCAGCGCGTGCAGCGCGCAGAGCGCGGGGAGTGAGAGACATATGGAAAATGTGAATCCGCATACCGGTCAGCCGCCGCGATTTTTTGCCGCCTCGCCGAAGGCCACCCTGATCGCGGTAATTTTTATCTTTCTGGTTGGCATCGGAGTGCGGCTGTTCCAATTGAGCGATCCGCCGCTGGAGTTCCACGCTACCCGCCAATTACGATCCATGTTTATCGCACGCGGCATGTACTTTGAGAACCTGCCGGAAGCTCCTGCGTGGCAGCGTGAAACCGCGCTCAGCCAGTGGGAAGGGGAAGGGTTGATCGAGCCGCCGATCATGGAACGCCTGGTATCCTGGTCGTACCGGCTGGCTGGCGCTCCCGACCTGCGCATCCCGCGCATCTTTGCCATTTTATTCTGGTCATTGGGCGGGTTGGGCCTCTACTTTCTGGTGCGCGACCTCACCGATGCCAACGGAGGGGTGATCGCGCTGGCGTTTTATATGACCCTGAGTTACACCGTCATGGCTTCGCGCGCATTTATGCCTGAGCCGCTGTTGATCGCCGCCATTATCTGGGCCTGGTGGAGTATGCTGCGTTGGAGCCGCGACCCCAGTTGGAAACGGGCGGTGACCGCCGGTCTGCTGGCTGGCTTTGCCATTTTCGTTAAATCGACGGCGGTGTTCTTCATCGCTGGCGCCTGGATCGGGCTGGTGCTGGGCGGGATTGGCTTACGGGCTGCGCTCAAAAACCGTCAGGTCTGGCTGATGGCCTTGCTGACCGTACTGCCATACGTCCTTTATCATATTTATGCGGTCTATATCACCGACCGGATGTCCGGTCAATTTGCGTTGCGCTTCTTCCCGGAAATGTGGAGCGATCCCCGCAATTACTTCGCCTGGATAAATGTAATCGATGGGGTCATCAGCTTTGAATGGCTGTTGGCGGCGATCGCTGGCTTTTTCCTGCTGCGCGACCGCTTTGCGCGCGGCCTGTTTTTCGGCGGATTGCTGGGTTACGTGTTGTACGGCTGGTTGTTCATGTATTACACCACCACTCATGATTACTACACCTTGCCGCTGGTGCCCATGGTGGCAGTCGGCATGGGATCGGCGGTTGCGGTAGTTATTTCCCACCTGACGGTCAAACGTCCGTGGGCCGAACTGGCATTCGCCGGGCTGATGCTTGTACCGTTGGTTCTTAACTTATGGGACGCGAACACCCAGATGCGCGCACGCGACTTTCAGGCGGATGTCGCACTGGCAGAGGAAGGCGGAGCGCTTTTCGAGCCGGGCGATAAGGTGGTCACCATTGCGCCGTATTACAGCGGCACGCTGCGCTACTGGGGCTGGTTGAATACCTCCGTGTGGATGTCCAGCGCTGATTTTGCGCTTAGGGCTCGAGCCGGGCAAAACTATGATATAAAAGCTTTATTCGACGAGACTACTGCCGGCATGGATTACTTTTTTGTGATGAATTTTGACGAATTGGACGCCCAGCCGGAGGTGAAAGCCTTTTTGGAAGACGGCTTCACAGTGGTCAAGCAAACATCAGACTACCTATTGTATGACTTACACCAACCGCTGACCCCTTGACAGCATGAATTTGACGCAATATCCAAAGCTATCGGTAGTAACCCCTTCCTATAACCAGGCGCCCTTTATCGAGGAGACCATCCGCTCGGTCCTCGATCAGGACTATCCCAACCTGGAATATATCATCGTGGACGGTGGTTCGAGCGACGGCAGCGTGGATGTGATCCGCAAGTACGCCGACCGGCTGGCCTGGTGGGTCTCGGAAAAGGACCGCGGACAAACGGACGCCATCAATAAAGGGTTCTCTCACGCCAGCGGCGACATTCTAGCCTGGCTCAATTCCGACGATACCTACCAACCCGGGGCGCTGCGCGAAGCAGCCGAAGCACTGATCCAGCACCCGCAGGCCGGGCTGTTGTACGGTGACGCCAACTACATCGACGAACACAGCCGCGTCATTGGGCGCTTCCCGGCGGCTCAAACCGACCTGGAACGCTTACAGCGCGGGTATGTGCACGTGCCGCAGCAGTCCGCCTTTTTCCGTGCTGACCTGTGGCGCAAGGTCGGCCCGCTGGACCCGACTTTCTTCTTCGCCATGGATTATGATTTGTGGGTGCGCCTGGCGCGCGAGGCTGAGGTGGTCTATACCCCCCGCCTGTGGGCCAACTTCCGGCTGCACTCCAACGCCAAGACCATCTCGGCGGACGACCGCTGCTGGCCGGAGATGCTGCGGGTGCATTACCGCGATGGCGGATCGTGGGCTGCGCCTATCGTGGTCAAACATTGGGTGCGCAAATTGGCGGCACCTTATATCAACTGGCGGCGGCGTCAGTTGTTCCGGCAGTGATGCCAGGGAGGTGAATCATGAATTCCCAGGATAATCGTCCCGTCAAGGCGCCTTCAGGCGGCTTTATAAGTGCATTGTCGCTGCGCGCCAAGTTGATTTTGCGCTTGATGGGTGATCGACGCGTTTTCCCTTTACTTAAATTACTTCCCATCGGCACCCTGGCATATCTGGTGATTCCGGATCTGGTCATAGGGCCGCTGGATGATGCCGCGGTAATCGGCATTGGCATGAGCCTGTTCATTGAACTGTGCCCGCAACATGTGGTGGATGAGCATATGCGCGCGCTGCGCCCGCCTGTACCTCCACCTGGCGGCAGTGCAGCACAAGCCAGGCCGCCCGTGGAAGACGACGTACTGGAGGGCGATTTCCGCGATGTTGATCCCAATCAACCGCCTGCGAACAATGGTCACGCAAAAGAAAGAAATGAACCCTAAACGTGTAGACCTGCTGGTTGTGCTGATACTTTTGACAGTGTTGTCGGCTGCCTGTACGAACGGGAGCCCGGAACCGACGCCTAGGACACTGATTCCAACCTCAGGGCCGAGCCAGGCGCCGACCGCGGTGAACACTGAAACTCAGACGCCAGCTACAGAGGCGCAATCAACCCAAACGCAGCCTGCCCCCCAACCGACGCAGCAGGCGGATGCCAGCGCTTTTCCCAATCCCGATTCGTTCGACTGGCAACCCGTTGCCAGCGGCTTCACCCTGCCGGTCGACCTGGCGGACCCCAATGACGGCTCCGGACGGCTGTTGATCGTTGAGCAGCCAGGCGTCATTCGCATCGTCGAAAACGGAGCTATCGCTGACCCGCCGTTTCTTGATATTACCGCGCGGGTTGGATCGAAAGGCAATGAGCAAGGCTTATTAGGCATAGCTCTGGACCCCGAATACGCCGCCAACGGCACATTCTATCTAAACTACACCGATCTGAATGGCGACACGGTCGTGGCGCGCTTCCAACGCGCGGCTGACGGCGTCGGAGGCGACCCGGATTCGGAACAAAAGCTGTTCACGGTTGATCAGCCGTTTGCCAATCACAACGGCGGCGATCTGGAGTTTGGACCGGACGGCATGCTGTATATTGGCCTGGGTGACGGCGGCTCGCAAGGCGACCCGGAGGGGAACGGGCAAAATCCGTATCAGGTGCTTGGCAAGCTGCTGCGAATCGACGTGCGCGGCAAGGACAGCTACACCATTCCGGCAGACAACCCTTACGCCGGCGGCGGCGGCAGCCAGGAGATTTGGGCGCTGGGGCTGCGCAACCCATGGCGCTACTCCTTTGACCGCGTCACTGGCGATTTTTACATCGCCGATGTGGGTGCGAACCGCTACGAAGAAGTCAATTTCCTGGCGGCTGGCAGCCCGTCAGGCGCGAACTTTGGCTGGGATTACCGCGAAGGGCAGCATGAGTTCGAGGGCAATGCACCAGGCGGATTGAACCTGATTGACCCGATTTTCGAATACGACCACGAACAGGGCTGCTCGATCACTGGCGGGTACGTATACCGCGGCAGCCTGCTGCCAGAGTTTTACGGCGTGTACCTGGTCGCCGATTATTGCACCAGTTATATCTGGGGCTTAATCCACGATGCGAATGGGAATTGGCAGTCTCAATTATTATGGCAAATTCCCGGCAATATCAGCTCGTTCGGGCAGGATGCCGCGGGTGAACTCTATATGCTGGAACACCGGACAGGCAGCATTTTCAAGCTGGTGCGCCGCTGAGCCAGGCGTGAGGCGAGCCCGAAACAGGCGATTCGGCAGGGATTAACATGACGTGTGTCCCTATTCTTGACCAATCTACTCGCCGTATAATCTTAATAGGATTGATTTAGTAGGAATTGGAGGCCGGAATGGCAGAAAAACACTGGGAAACGATCAAAGTTCAATATTGCGAACATGTGGATTGCGACGTGTCGCTGGATGGGGAATTTGTTTACCCGGCCGAATTCATGCCAGACCAACCGGCGCGACTGGTAGCCAAACGCTGCTCGCGCGGTGTCGAATGCAATCAGTGGAATAACATGACCTGCGTGTGGGCTGGTACCAATCCAGGCTATGATCCGCTATCGCAGAAGTAAGATACGCATCAGATAACCAGAGATATAGATGCCGGGACAGGTCAACCTGTCCCGGTTTTTTTTTGTATTTATGTAACGCAAAATTCCATTTTGCGTGAGCGAATTGAAAATTCGCTCTACTCAGGGCAGTGAGCCTGGCTTACACGGTTTTGGAGAGCTGGCAACCGTTTTTCTGCCTTGCCACTACAAATATAAAAAGCTTTGTGTTATGATAATTATGATAAAAATGATCAAAATAGGAGGTATATACCATGGCAGCTTATGCTCATCCCGAATTTTTGGTCGATACAGATTGGGTGGCGCAGCACCTGGGCGACCCGAAGGTGCGGCTGGTTGAATCCAACGAAGATGC
>DATBWK010000089.1:0-5327 GCA_036514835.1 Bellilinea sp. | reverse complement strand
CAGCGCGCCCGGCTACCTGATTTTCAAATGTGTCGATGAATATTCCATCCTGTTTTTCCAGGTCCCAGCCAATGACTTGCACAGTGGCATCATTTCTATCATTGTAGTACTGCACACCGAGGGCAAAGCCTATCATGAAATCGGCGACGGGTGGCATTTTGTATCCGCCATAAGTGCCGACTTTACCGGTTTTTGTCACAGCCGCAGCCACATAGCCGGCTAAAAAACCCGCCTGGTCGATCGCGTATATTTCAGTCCAGACATTTGCATAGGACTGATCATAGGTAGCATCCATAATGACAAACTTCTCCTGTGGGTATGCTTTCGCGGCAGTCGCCACATCCTCTGCCATATCGAACCCCATCGGAACTACGATTAAACTACATTGGTCATCGATAAACGTTTGAATGTTTTTGGCATAATCCGCTACGCTAGCGGATTCGATCAATGATGTTTCCCAACGGAAAAAATCTGCGGCCTTTTTTACCCCAGAATAGGCGATTTGGTTAAAAAACTGGTCATTCACCCCACTCGTATTTGTTACCTGACACACTTTTTCCGCTGATGAGGATGGCAGCGCATCCGGATTTGGGATACTTGTAGGAGAAATACCTGCATGTTGCGGCAAGTCCTGCGGGCAATCGGCCTCGGGGCGGTGGAGAAATTCCATGCACTCGGACGAGGATAACGGTCGAGTGACTCTGGCTCGAGCGAGCGCCGTCAGATCATCGAGTTGTGTCAGATAAAAACGAAACGTGCCATCAATACTTTTGGTCGCCAGCCACGTTCCACAATTTGGATCCGATGAATCGCTGCAATTAGAATGGAAAGAAGCGTCCATGATGTAGTCAGAATGCCCGGTCAAAGTCGCAATTTCCTCCCCGAGTGTCACATTCCATATTTTGGTGGTTTGATCCAAACCTGTTCCAGCGATTTCTTGACCGTTCGGGCTAAAAGCAACCGCCCCTACCGTTCCTGAACTTGCTTTTAATGAATGGGAAAATATCCCGGTTTTTGCATCCCACAAGGATATCGAATCACTCCCTCCGGCTGTCGCAAACACGGTTCCATCCGGGCTGTAAGCTACGCTCCAGACCTCGCCAAATTGAGGACGCGCTGAAAATATTTTTTCACCGGTTTGTGAATCAAATACAGCTGCCATGCCGCTAGATAACCCGACAGCAATTTGTTTACCATCTGGACTGAACTTGAAATCTTCAATCCCTGGCCGGGCATCGATGACCACTACCTCCCTAGCAGGCGTTTCGGTCAAGTCAAAAATTATGATCCCGATAATATTGCGGGCCGCCGCATACGCACCATTGGGGTTCAAAATAACTGCTTCCACGCCTGAAGGGAATCCCGTAATTGTTTGAAGTTCTTTGCCAGTAGCGACATCCCATAATTTTACGGTGCGATCATCACTGGCGGTCGCCAAAATAGCTCCATCCGGACGAAATGCCAGATCATTCACCTTATCGGAATGACAACAAAAATTATGAACCTCTTCCACGGCTAAGAAATCACTGGATTTCCCTTTGAATGCCTCAGCCAGCATGGTTGAAATGTTGAAAATTTTGATTGAACCATCATCATATCCCATTGCCATGAGAGATCCGTCCGGACTGATAATGGTGCGGAAAATATCCGGGATAGCCAGAGTCAAAAGTTCGCGGTCTGGTGCAGAGCTCCACACGCGCGCGGTCCCATCCCAGCTGGCACTGACGAGGCGAAATCCACAAGTTTGCGAAAAAATCAGCTCGTTTTTTAAACATTCCTGACTGAAAGCTACGGAGAATATGACGTTCGTATGTCCTCTGAAGGTGAGCTTTTGCCGTCCGGTTTCAGCATCCCAAATGATCACGGAACCGTCATCACTGCCAGTGGCAATCAGCGTATCATCCGGGCTGAAGACTGCGCTGCTTACAGCGCCGATATGCCCATCCAATTCTATCAACAGTTCCCCGCTGGCTGCATCCCAGACCTGCGCCAGGCGGTTTACGCCACTGGTGATGAGGCGGGTTCCATCGGAGTTGTACCCCACACTATAGAGAGTTGTTTCATCACTGGAGAAGGTTAATAATCTTTCTCCAGTGGCTGCATCCCAAACCCTGGCACTACCGTCATTGCTGGCGGTCGCCAGTTGTTTCCCATCCGGCGAAAAAACGACATGCCATACTTCACCAAAGTGACCCGTCAATGTAATCTTTTCTTTACCGGTGGCAGTGTCCCAGATTTTGACCGTTCGATCTTCACTGGAAGTCGCCAGCCACTTTCCATCCGGGCTAAAATCGAACCCTGCTACTTCGTCGGAATGACCCATCAGGTCGAATTTCTTTTCACCGGTTGCCGCATCCCAAAGGATAGCTGTCCCATTTTTACCGGCTGTAGCAAGCAGCTTGCCATCCGGACTGAAATCAATCCCATGCAGGGCATTGGTTACGCCAGTCGGTAGGCTCATTAGTTCTGCACCGGTTCGTGCGTTCCAAATTCGAGCCGTGCCATCATTGCTGGTGGTGGCAATTCGCATGCCATCCGGACTGAAAACCGCCCCTGAAACCAGGTCGGTGTGTCCACGCAAGGTTAGCTCAACGCGTGAGGCTTGGAGACCCTGGCGCAACGCGTCTTCGGATTCGAGAGTCCAGGTTTGATCCACCGAATATGTAGCTGAGACCGCTTCGAGCGCCAGCAGGATGCTGCGTTCGGGGTCTACGTCCAGGTTAGTAACGGCTGCGGCGGCCAGCTCGCGCGAGAAGGCTACCCGCTGTTGACTCTGAGCTGAGGCCGTGGCCTGGCGAGCCTGAGCGGCTAGAATTAACGAGGTTGCCACCAGGATCAGGGTTATGATCAAAGCCCCGGCCAGAAAATATGAGCGTTTGCGCAGTTGACGGGCATTGTTGCTCTGCTCTTCGGCACGTTTCGTTTCAGCCTCCGCCAGCCTATGGGCAGCCTCCAGTTCCCGCTGCTGCTGCAATTCACGTTCGGCTGTTTCCTGCTCCTGGCGCTGGACCGATGCGATGACGAAATCGCGTTCCAGGGGATTCATCTCATCCAAATTTTGTCCTGCCCATTCGCGCGCCTGCATCAACTTTACACCGCGGTAGAGCAGTTCGGATTCACGAGTGGCATTGTGCCACTCCTGGGCAGCTTCGGTCAGGTGACGGTGAAGACGCAATCCCTCGCGGTTCTCCTCGAGCCAGGTGCGCAGGGTTGGCCACTCGCGAATCAACGCCTCGTGCGCCACTTCCACTGAGTCTTGGCCAACAGTAATCAAACGGGCATCTGCCAGGGCTTTAAGCACTTTTTGGGTGGCTTCGGCCTGCTCGGGACGGATGATGAGTTCGCTGGTGGTCACCCGCCGGCGGGTTTCGATCGACTCGTTCTCATCGCCAAGTTCCGTCAGCCGGATAAATACGCGGCGAGCGATTACCTGCTGCTCTTTGGTAAATTGATCGGTAAAAACCGCTTCGGCCGTCTCGGCGATGGCGCCACGCACCCCACCCGAGGCGGCATAGCCGCTCATGGTCATCTCGCGGCCACGTCGGCGGTGCCAGGTCTCGAATAAGGCATGGGAAAGCAGCGGCAGTGCCCCTGGTTCGCTGCCAACGTCGTGCAGCAGCAGGTCCACTAAACCTGGCTCGATCTCCCAATGACCGCGGCGGGCGGGTTCTTCGATAGCCCGGCGTAGTTCCCCGGCGCTCATCTCGCCTATATATTCCTGCTGGCGTGAAAGCACATCGCGCAGCCGGTCATAGCCGGCGCAGTGGGCGTAAAAATCGGCACGCAGGGTGATGATAGCCACAACCGGACCATCGTCAACCGATGCAGCTGTCATGAGATTATTTATGAAAGCAGCCCTCTCAACCTCCGAGCGGCAGAGCGCGAATACCTCCTCGAACTGATCAATGACCAACAGGGAGTGTTCGCCGCCGCACTCCTGCAGTTCTTTTTTGATAAAAAGCTTCAGGCTCCGCGGGTCCTGCTCCAGATCATCCATCAACCTGGCGGCTATATTGACCGAGCCGTTTTCATGGGTGAGTGAAAGCGCCAGGCTTTCCAACGGGTGGACGGTCGGCGTAAGGAAATGGATGGGCCAATTCACCGTTTTTGGATTCCAACGCAACCCCGGCACCAGGCCAGCCCGCACCAATGATGATTTCCCGCTGCCGGAGGCCCCAATCACCGCCAGGAAACGGGCTGAATCGGATTCAGTCGGAGAGACTAAACCCAACACCCGATCTAGCAATTTGGCAGTCAAATTCTCGCGTCCAACGAATAAATCCGCGTCGGCTTCATCGAAAAAATTCAACCCCTTATATGGACATAACCCTAACACCGGCGCATCTTCACGGCGCAGGTTGGCAGCCAGATCAATCAGATGAGTCACCACAGCGGGTTCATCTTCGAGGCCTAGCGCAGGAACAAAACGGGCTTCGATGGTGGGAATATCTGGTAGCCGCAGGTTCTGCTCCAGGCGGCTGATCTGAGCATCGCTGTACCCAACGGCGATTGACAACTCAAGTTGGGTGATACCAGCGCGTCTTCTTAAGAAGCGTAGAAAATCGCCAAAGGTGGTGAATTTATCTATGGAAGCCTGAGAAATGGATGCAGCCATTTTTCCCTCTGATGATCTGGACAAGCGCGACTACGCCTTCAGTATATACAAAATCAGATAGCATTGGAGAATTTTGGTAAGAAATGGCAAGAAGGGTAAGTTGTAATTTGTTATCTTGAGATCATCAAATGACCGGAGCGCAATTCGGCGCACAGATCAGACGGTCAACGGAGGTTGAAATGACTACAAACAAATGGTTCACCACCATCGTCGGCATTGCAATCCTTATCGCCCTGGTCTTCACCGTACAGGGAATCAGCGCCAATGCTGAGCTGGTAAAAACCGCCGCTCGTTCTGAAGCGATTCTTAATGCTTCATCTGCCCGCTGGAACGGTTTAGCTGGGCGAGCCGCTGCCGAAACCTCCCGCAGCCTGCGGGTCAATGGAGCAGCGGCTGACAGGCTGAGTTCCATGTCAGATTACTACACCTCACAACTGGTTCGGATAAACAGTGCCCAATCCGGTCGGCTAACCGCCATGGCCGACTTCTACACAGCCAAAGCGCTCAAAGTCAACACCGCACTGTCCAACCGTCTGGCTGCTATGGCTGACTTTTATGCCGCCGAAAAGGTGAAGGCAAATTCCGCCCAATCCAGCCGCCTGACCGCCATGGCTGAGTTTTATAAAGCAAAAGCCATAAAGACTAATACCGCACAGGCAGCCCGATTAAACGCCATGGCAAAGTACTACACTCAGCTTGTGACGGAACATCA
>DATBWK010000088.1:0-12146 GCA_036514835.1 Bellilinea sp. | reverse complement strand
TTGCTCTCAATCCTTGGGACAGGAATATTGCTTCAGCGAACCGGATTAAAATCTAAATTGTCAAGTCCTGCCGTCATCCTGCTGCTCTGGTTTTGGTTGCCCATCCTTGCGGTGATGCTCCTGCGACCGAACAGCTATGATAATTTCCGGCAATATTTGTTTATCACACCGCCTCTTTTCGCTATAGCTGCGGTGGCGGTGGATAAACTTTTTGATTGGTTGCGGTCTCCAGCTTTTCGGTATTCTCTGGCAGGGCTCCTGTTGCTGCCTGGGATCATCGCGGGTATCTGGCTGCATCCCTACGAATATGTCTACTATAACGGGCTGGTCGGTTGGACGGGCAATGTGGGCCGCAGTTACGAAACAGACTATTGGGCGACAGCGATGTGTGAGGCCGGCGAAACTGTCTCACAACTACCCGTTCAAACCAATAGGGTTATCCTGGGGGATTTGGTGCAGCAGAATCACTTCACACGCTGCGCGACCCATCCCTTCGAAACGCTGATCGATCCCTACGGCGATCAGGATCTTTCCTTCGATTACGTTGTGTTATGGTCGCGGTTCGATCATGACCTCAACAGGTACCCAGACTTACCCGTAAGATTCGAAATCAAGCGTGGGGAAACGGTTTTTGCTGTTATAAAATCCGGCTCTGGAATCATCCGTCCCGCGAATGGCGAAAATAATTAAGTTCTGGAACTCACCACCGAAAAGATCCTTAATTCCTCAGTTCCTTTCTTAATTTGTGCGCAATTCTTAGATTAAGTTGACTAATATAATCTTATTTGTTACTATTTAACGGGTGGAAGCAATGAACCTCGGGTGTTATTGGTCGCGCCCTCATGACTTGAGGAACCCCGTGGGGAGCTAAAGCGAAACCGGCCACAAGGGCGGTTTCGCTTACATTTTTAATTCGTAAATTACACCAGCCAGATGTTTTACAAAGAAAGGAAGGTGGGAATTCTGTTTCTTGCTGCGTGAATAACCTACCGTTTAATCGGCAGACTACGCATCCGTTAACTTTGGATTGATAAGGAGTTTGGAA
The DNA here is from genome assembly GCA_036514835.1 of Bellilinea sp. Taxonomy (GTDB): domain Bacteria; phylum Chloroflexota; class Anaerolineae; order Anaerolineales; family Anaerolineaceae; genus Bellilinea. The sequence continues at coordinate 11,101 of DATBWK010000088.1, read as the reverse complement.
TGAAATTTTATACACATCGCCGCTGGCCTTACACCATCGTAGTGATCACCGTATTAATTGCCATGATCGGTTCAGGGGCAGCGCCTTTGGCGGGCAACCTGGCGGGTTCCTCTGCGGCAGTTTCAGCCGCAGCCTCGCCAACGGTCGACTCGCTGGTATTCTTTGCCGCGGACGGGATGCGCCAGGATCTGGTGCAGGATTATGCGGCTCAGGGTATCATGCCAACCCTGGCGGGAATGATTCAAACCGGCGTGCAAGCAGGCGGTGGTGGACTGTTGACACAGGCGCCGCCGAATACCGGCGCAGGCTGGTATAGTCTGGCCACCGGCACGTGGCCTGGTGTGCATGGCTCCACCAATAATACCTTCGCTAAAAATGGGGCTCCATTTGCCAATCGGACTGCATCCTTCGATGCAGGAGTGGTCCAAGCTGAGACGATTGCCCAGTCAGCCGAACGCGGCGGTATGCGTGTGGCCCAAATTGAATGGGCCGGCGGACGCAATGGCGTCACCCTCGGACCAACTGTCGATTACCGTGGATTCTTCTCTGGCCGCGGCGTCGCCACCAACTACATCAGCCCAACCGATTTGCCTAACTTTATCGCTGCTTTTGGTTTGCAATTCGACCACCCGGCTGGCTTTGCCGGGCAACCTCCGTTCCCCGGCGCGATGCCAGTACCGGCAGTCGGCTGGACCAATGTGCCGGCGAGTTATTCTCCCGCCATGGAAATGCGTTTGCGGGTGCTTGATTTCGGCGTCGATAAGTACGGTCTGAACGCCTATATTTATGACTCCTCCGATGATAGCGTTGTCAATTACGACCTGGTTCTGTTTTCGCCGACCAAAGTTGGCAGTGACGGCGTAGCCACCCTGGAGAATGGTGAGTGGGGCGAAGTCAAAGTTGCCATCATCGGCGGCGCATTGGCCGGTAAAACAGCCGGATTCTTGTTGAAAGTCGAAGAATTAACCCCCGACTTATCCATGGTTCGCCTGTTCCACACTTCAGTTGCTCGCTCAAACGCCACCTGGCCTGGTTGGCCGGGTGAACCTGGCTTTGTTGGCGACTTCGAAGAGTTCGTGGCGCAAATGTTTGCGCCTTCAACGGCCGCGGATTACGCTGTTCTGGAAGCGGGGATCGTTTCGGAAGATACGTACGTTGAACAAGGCCTGGCCTGGGAAAATTCCTATCATCCCTTAATCGAATACATCCTGCAAAAGTACCAACCGGATGTGGTCCTTGGCGGCTACCCGGTCACCGATGAGTTCCAGCACCAGTTCCTCTCGCTGGTTACAACGGTCATGCCGGATGGCTCGCCGAACCCGGCCTATGATGATGTACAGGTCAACGGCACGCCGGATGGTCTGGTCGCCAAACGCGAAGGCTATCTGGCTTCTGCGTATGCCGGAGCAGATAAAACTCTGGCGCTCATTCAATCTTTCATGCCGCACAAAGTCACCACTTTTGTCTCATCGGATCATGGCTTTGCGCCCCAGTTCCTGGCGATCGATGCCAGCAAGGTCCTGGTTGACCTGGGTTTGCTGTCACTCCCGCAGACCTCCAACTGCCGTCCAGCCATAGGTGAAACGATCGGTAAAGCCAAGGCTTGCTGGGCCGGCGGAACCGTACAAATCTATATCAACCTATTCGGGCGCGATCCAGCCGGCGGCACCTTTGTGCAGGTACCAGCAGCCGATTACAATGCTACGGTTGCCATGATTAAAGCCGCATTTACCAGTCTGGTCGATCCAAACGATTGGACCGGTGACGGTGTAGTCGAAAATTGGATGGTCATGGACCGGGTTTACACCAAAGCCGAAGCCCGTTACATCCCGAATGGACCGAACAGCACGGCCAATATGGCGCATCCGACCCGTACCGGTGATGTGGTAGCTTTCTCATATCCCCCGTATCAGTTTGACGCTGCTACTCCAGGCACGTTGATCGCACTTTCCGCCTTTTTTGGTCAGCATGGCTACGTGCCGGATGTGCAAAATCTGGATGCCAATATCAATATGCGAGCATCCTTCTTCGCCGGTGGAACGGGAATCGGTCATGGTATGTTCGACGATCTGCGCACCATCGACCTGGCGCCCACGATCGCATTCCTGTTGAAAGTGCCCATGCCGCAGCAATCGCAAGGCCGGGTACTGACCGAAATCATGGACGGCGGCAACCAGCTGAAGAAGGTCAATATCCTCGGGTTGAATGATTTCCATGGTCAGCTCGATCCCACCACTTTCCTGATGGACGGTCTGAATAATCCCATCGGCGGTGCGGCGGTCCTGGGGACCATGTTTGCCGAGGATGCTGCCATGCTGCCGGGCGAGTCGCTGCTGCTGGCAGCTGGCGATAATGTCGGCGCTTCGCCGGCAAATTCCGGATTGCTGCAGGATATGCCTGCCATCGATGTGGAAAACGCCTGGGGTCTGGATGCCACCTCATACGGCAACCATGAGTTTGATTACGGCATAACCCGTTTGCTGGCACACCAGGCTCGGGCGAACTTCCCGTTCCTGGCGGTGAACATTGTGGACTCTGTAACCGGTTTCACCCCGCCCTGGGTGCAAACCAGTAAGATCTTCAATGTCAACGGCGTCAAGGTAGGCGTCATCGGAGCGGCTTTGGAGAACACACCTGAGCTTGTGTCCGCGGGTGCCACCGCCGGGCTGGACTTCCTGCCGGCTGTCGAACGCATCCGGGCGGAATCCCGCTGGTTGGCCAAACTGGGCGTGCGCGTTCAGGTCGTGGTCATCCATGAGGGAGCCGCCCTGGGATCCAATGCCATCGACGGCATTCCGGCTGTTGACTGGGCTGGTCCAATCGTGGATATCGCCGAAGACCTGCAGGATACCTCGGTCGATATGATCCTGGCCGGGCACACGCATAAGGTTTCCAACCTGATGGTCGGAAACATCCTGGTGACCGAAGGCTTGAACGCCGGCGCAACTTACTCGGTCGCACAACTGTTCGTTATGGGCGGCGATGTGATATGGGCAGGCGGTGCCAACCGCCGCGCCTTCACCCTTGGCGTACCTTTGAATCCAGCCGTGAAAGCGATTGTCGACGATGCCAATGCCCAAACCGCGGTTCTTCGCAATCAGGTGATCGGCACACAGTCCATCGACATCCTTCGCGATCCGACCCGTTTGAGTGAGTCCGCTATGGGCAATATGGTGACAGATGCCATGCTGTTGAAATATCCCGGCATCGACGCGGCTTACACCAACTCTGGTGGTTTACGAAATGACCTGTTCATGTCTCCACCGACTGCCGGCGAACAGGTAGGTGAAATCACCTGGGGCGAGATGTTCTCGGTGCTGCCTTTCGGCAACCGCACGGTCATTTTCACCCTGACCTACGACAAGCTGCTGGAAGCCTTCACCAACGGCTTCAGCCCGGTGTGCAACCCTGCCATCGCCACGGGACGATTCCCGCAAGTAGCAGGCCTGAAGGCAGATTTCCACTGTGTGGGTACTACCGCCGTGGTGGACCATATCTATAAGGGTTTTGCCGCCTCCCCGGCATCCCTGGTGCTGCTCGGACCAGGTGACAGCGTCCGCCTGGTGACCAATGACTTTATGTACACCGGCGGCGATGGCTATACTGCCTTCGCAGCAGGCACTAACGTGCTGCAGCCAGGCGATGACCTGCTGCAGGTGGCCATCGACTACGTTGCTGCTCACTCACCCGTCTCACCGGTGGAGGAAGGCCGGTTGATCCAGAATCCGTAGAGCTTACGGGATAAAGAAACCAGGGCGGCAGAAATGCCGCCCTGAATGTTTTAATATTTTTGTGGGCCCGGAAGGGATCGAATAGCACCCCTCGATGGGGCCAGCGACAAAACATTTAATATTTTTTTGTGGGCCCGGAAGGGATCGATTACAACCCCTCGATGGGGCCTGAGACCAACATTTCATAAGTTATTTGTGGGCCCGGAAGGGATCGAACCTTCGACCAAGCGGTTATGAGCCGCGCGCTCTGCCACTGAGCTACGGGCCCCACAAGACTACCATAATACATTATTAAACATCGACCAAGCGGTTACCCCCCGTTCGGGGGGCGTTGAGCCGCGCGCTTGGCATCCCCTCTGGGGGCTGCCACTGAGCTACGGGCCCGGAGCGTGCGAAAATTATATCATAGGCGTCAGAAAAATTCGTAGGGGCACGGGGTGTGAGGAAATCTTCAACTCGCCAATGACCCCCCGTGCCCGTTGGAAAACCAATCCATCAAAAATAGAGGGCATGGGGATGGTGCTCCCGTGCCTGATGGAAATCAATCCATTAAATGATGAGGGCACGGGGATGATGCTCCCGTGCCCCTACGATTGCGCTTATCCATGGGATTTACAGCAATCTATTCCTACTTCGCGGTGATCTCCACCCCGTTCTTGAACACGTGCAGCGGGGCCTCATGGCTCCACAACGCTTCCCACACCGAATTGGCATTCAATACCACCAGGTCGGCGCTGCCGCCTTCCACCAGCTTGTGACCGCTCACATTGAGCGCTTCTGCCGCATTGGTGGTGATCAAGTCGTACAGGATTTCCATCTCGTCGCGGTGGGTCATCCACATCAGATGCGCCGCCAGGAAAGCCACCTCGAGCATGTTGTTGCGCCCGAAAGGATAATAGGCGTCGGCAATATCGTCCTGTCCCAGCGCGATGCGCACGCCGGCTTTGTACAAATTCTTGACACGGGCATACAGTGGACCGGTCTGCGGGTCTGACACCACGCCGATATTGGCGCGTTTCAGCAGATATTCGATCTTGCGGTAATAGGGTTCGGGGTACAAGGCCATGGCGCGCGAATGCTGCGCAGTGACGCGGCCTTCCCAACCTTCGCGAATGGTCGTGACTGCCAGCATCTCCAGCGTCTTGAGCGTCGGGTCGCCGGCGTCATCGATCAGCATTGAGACGTCTTTGTTGTACTTCTTGGCCAGCGCGAACATACGGTCGATGTGTTCCTGAGCATCCGCATCGGTGTATTCGATCCACGGAATACCGCCGACCACGTCAGCGCCCAACTTGAGCGCTTCCTCAATGTAATCCTCGGCGCCTGGGTCGCGCACCACGCCATCCTGCGGGAAGGCTACCACCTGCAGGGTAATTCGATCCTTGTACTCCTCACGGGCGCGCAGCAGGGCTTTGACGCCCTCCAGACGGGCTTTAGTGTCGGTATCTGCAAAGCAGCGGATGTGGGTATTGCCGAATTTGACCGCCAAATCCAATGCCTTGCGCACATTCTCGATAATCCATTTCTCATCGTATTGCTCTTTGACCTTGGCTGCCAGCTCGATGGCGGTCATCGCCCCGCCCATTGACTCGCCGGTATAGGCAGCGATGGCGGAGTCATCCATCATCGCCAGGGTGTATACCTTGTCCAGATGTAGATGCCCGTTGACAAAGGACTCAGTCACCAGGTGAGCACCGGCATCGACCGTTTTGGCTGCGCTTCCGTCCACTTTTTCAGCAATTTTGGCGATTTTGCCGTCTTTCAATGCGATCTGCAGCGTTTTTCCCCCGGAAAAGCGTGTTTTGGCATTGGTAATCAGGATGTCGTACTGCATTGCTTCCCTCCACAGGAATGAAACAGAATGATGAGTTAGTGCCAGCCGTCTCAAACCCCGCTGAGACGGCTGGATAAGTCACTATACGGGTTCGACGGCGCGGTCCTGCACCACTTTTTGGGCAATCAACGCCCCGTCGCGAATAGGCTCGTAGCCAGTGCAGCGGCACAAGTGCTTGTTGAGTGCATTGGTCAACTCCTGCTCGCTGGCATTGGGTTTGGCGTCCAAAACCGCCACCAATTCCATCAGGATGCCCGGTGTGCAGAAACCGCATTGCACTGCGCCAGATTCGGCGATGGCTTTCTGTACGGGGTGCAATTCCATGCCTTTTGCCAGCCCCTCCACGGTCATGATCTCCGCCCCGGCGACCTTGGCAATAACGGTGTTGCAGCTTTTCATTGCCCGGCCGTTGACAATCACGGTGCAGGTGCCGCAAGTGGCGTTGTCGCAGCCGTGCTTGGTGCCGGTCAAGTCCAAAACGTCGCGGATCACGTCGATCAACAACGTATCGGGTTCAACCTCAACGCTGCGCGGCTGACCGTTGATGGTAAATGAGAATTTTTCAGCCATTATGCGTACTCCTTCAGCGCTTCGAGCGCTTTCTTCATTTTGTCCGGGGTGACCGGGATCTCGCAGAAATCAATGCCGGTGGCGTCGTAAATTGCGTTGAGGATGGCTGGCGCCGGTCCGAGCACAGAATGTTCGCCGATGCCGCGGGCGCCAAAAGCGCCAATCGGGTCCGGAGTTTCCAGGAACTCGATCGTCTGGCGCGGCATTTCCTTGTAGGTGGGGATGTGATACTGGAAATACTGCGGGTTGGTGATGCGGCCTTCCTCATCGAAGATGACTTCTTCGTACAGCGCTGCACCGATGCCGATATTGACGCCGCCCAGCACTGATCCGCGGATTTGCAGCGGATTGATCACCTGACCGACATCGAATACTGAAGCGAAGTGATCGATCAGGATTTTGCCTGACTTCTTTTCGATTCGGATTTCGGCTCCTTGAGCGCCAAAGGTGTAGGTCACGCCCAGCGGACCCTGACCGTTCTTGTCCGGCGAGGCGTAGCGCGGCAGGCGGGCATCCGAGACCGATTGCGCCAGGTCGCCGATGGTGATGCCGTTTTCAGTGATGTAACCGCGTGCCAACTCGGTCACCGGAACGCGAATAAACGGGTCGGCATTCAGAAAGATGAATTCGCCGTCATATTCCAGGTAGTCCGGGTCGGTTTTGAGCACCTGAGCAGCGGTATTTTTGAGTAAGGCGATCATCTTATCGGCAGCTCGCACAATCGCGCGTCCGCCTTGCATGGTGAACATCGAGCCGATGGTTTGCCACTCGTACGGCGAGAACTGGGTATCCAGCTCGGTGTAGACGCGCACTTTTTCAGGCGCGATCTTCAATGCCTCAGCCGCGATTTGGCGCACAACTGTTCGCAGCCCCTGACCGACCTCCGCGCCGCCCATGTTGATGTTGATGCTGCCGTCGGTGTTCATCTTCATGTAGCAGCCCTTGGTGGAGAAGGGTGCACCCTTGGGCGATTTCATCACCGCGGCGAAGCCGCGCCCGTAGAAGTAAGTATCATCTTCTTTGGGTTTGTCGTGTCCGAAGACAACATCCTGTACTTTTGCGGCAGCTGTGGCAACGTCGCCGTTGAACTTCCACATATGCTCGCCCAGGGCGTTGACGCTGCCCTCGCGCAAATAATTCTTGGAGCGCAGGGTAAACGGATCCATGTTGAGCTTGCGCGCCAGCATGTCCATCATGCGCTCGATCGCCAGATGCACCTCCTGGTGACCGTAGCCGCGGAAAGCGCCTACCGGCGTGGTATTGGTGTAGACGGTGTAGCCCGTCAGGTCGCAGTGCTCGAATTCGTAGGGGCCGGTGGAGTTGTGGGTGGCGGCCATGGTCACATTGACGCCGGTGTCGGCATAAGCGCCGGTGGAGTGCAGCACCTTCACCTGCAGCGCCACCAGCTTGCCATCTTTTTTCGCCCCGATTTTCATCTGGGTGCGGATGCCATGACCAATCAGCGTGCTGGTGAAATCTTCCTCGCGCGAGGAGACCCACTTCACCGGGCTGCCAGGCACGAAGCTGGCGATCCAGGCGATGGTCTGCTCGACGGTGATGTCCGATTTATAGCCGAAACAGCCGCCAATATCCGGAATATGCACGCGCACGTCAGCTGCCGGCACACCGTAAGAGGTAGCCAGATCGTCGCGCACGATGAACGGGCAGATCGAGGAGGACCATACTTCGATGGTCCGGTCTTCTTTGAACCACACGATCGAACCGTGGGGCTCGATGGCTGCGCAGGAACCGAAGGGGTAGTTGAACTCGCCTTCGAGGATTACCTCCGCGTCTGCGAATCCGTCCTCAGCGCGGCCTTTGCGCACTTTATACACATTGGCGATATTGGTGCCGGGCACAACAGCCAGGGTTGGCAGAGTCCAGTACTGATCCATGTCCTCATGGATAATGACCGCGTCCTCGCTCATTGCCTGACGTGCATCGATGTACACCGGCAGCGGGTCATAGGTCACATGGATTTTAGCCAGTGCTTCTTTGGCGTGTTTGGGCGTATCCGCCACCACTGCCGCCACCGGTTCGCCGATGTAATGGACTTTTTTATCCGCCATGGGAACGAGGTCGCGAATGTTGTCGCCATAGTGGAACGTGCAGCCTTCACCGGTGACCACTTTGACCACACCGGGACATTTTTCAGCTTCGCTGGTGTCGATGCTGAGGATTTTCGCATGCGCGTACTGCGGGCGCAGGATGGCTGCATGCAGCATGCCCGGCAGGCGGATGTCATCCAGGTATATGGCTTTGCCGGTCACCTTGCTGATGGCATCTGGCCGGATATAACTTTTGCCTACATATTTATATTCCATAGCCGAACTCCTTTTCTTTCTGGTAAATCAAGTCGGTTTCTTCTGCAAAATGGTCATTCGCGCCGATATGGTTTGAGCAGTGCCGCGGGGTAAGAAGCATTGCGGCCCGCCAGCACCAGGGCGATGATGGTAACGATATAGGGCAGCGCTAAAAAGGTCTCGTACGGGATGGGCAATTGCAAGCCCATGGTTTGCAGACGTAATTGCAGCGCCGAAGTGCCGCCAAATATCAAGGCACCCCACATGGCGCGCACCGGATTCCAATTGCCAAAAATGACGATGGCGATCGCCACCCAGCCGCGACCGGAAATGATCGCATGGGTGAAGGAGCCCACCTGCGCCAGCGCCAGGAAAGCCCCGCCGGCTGCCATCAACCCGCCGCCGATTGCCAGGGCGGCATAGCGCACAGCATATACATTCACGCCGGCGGCGTCCGCGGCTTCGGGATTTTCACCGACTGACCGGATTTTCAGGCCGAAGCTGGTGCGGTAGAGCAGCCACCAGGCGAGCGGCACGATCACCAGGAAAGTGATATAGGTCAACAGGTATTGTTCGGTGATGGTATTCAGCCAGGGGATATTCTTGAATGGCGCCAATTGTTTGAAGGATTCAATGGAAGGCGGCACCGAGCGTCCACCGTAGTTGAGGCGGAAGGCGAAAAGTGCCAACCCGGTACACAGCATGGTGATCCCCAACCCGGAAACATGTTGGTTGACCCCCAGAGTAACGGTCATTAGCGCCATCAACAACCCGAAAATTACTCCGCTAAGAATGGCAACCACAAACCCGAGCCATAAAGACGAGGATTGATCGGCCACAAAAAAGCCGATGAAGGCGCCGAACAGCATGGTCCCTTCGATACCAAGGTTAAGGACACCGGCTCGTTCTGAGTAGGTTTCTCCAATCGCAGCCAGCAGGATGGGGGTGGCAACGCGTAATGTCGCGCCGATAAGGTTAACGATAAAGATTTCCATCACATCCTCCGCACGCGGTAACGTTGCAGCAAGAACATGCCGAGGGCGACCAGCAGCATGGCAGCCTGGGTAATTTCACCCAGGTAAACAGGCACGCCCAACACCCGGCTGACTGTTTGTGCGCCGGCATCGACCAGCCCAAAGAACAGGGAGGCGATAAAAACGCCGACCGCGTTAAGCGAACCAAGCGTGGCAATGATGATGCCGGTGTAACCGTAGCCGGCGGACAAATCGCTGATCAAATGGTATTGGATACCGCATACCAGCGCGACTCCAGCCACGCCTGCGATACCACCGCTCACCAGCGCCGCAATCAACGTCGTTCGGCCAACATTGATGCCCGCGAAATGTGCCGCTGGTTTTCCCAGACCGACCGCCCGCATTTTCAAGCCGAAGGAAGTGCGGGTGAGCAGGAACCAGAGGACAGCAATGGCAATCAATCCGATCAGGAAGCCAAAACTGAGCCTGGAGCGGGGGATCAATTTGAAGAAGATGGCGCTGGCGCCAATTTCGGGGCTCTGCGGCCAACCGGAATTGGGATCGCGCCATGGTCCATTCAGCAATGCACTGACGATGAAGCCCATCACCGAGTTGAGCAGCAGGGTGGTGACCACTTCATCCACCTGCAGCTTGACCTTGAGGATCGCCGGGACCCATGCCCAGGCCATACCTGCGGCAAATCCCGCGATGATGATGCTTGGGATGGTGATGATGGCTGGGATATCTTTCATTGCCACGCCCAGTCCAGCCGCGGCAATGGCGCCGGCGAACAATTGGCCTTCGGCACCGATGTTATAGTATCCAGCGGCAAAGGCGAAAGTCACGGCAGCCCCGGTTAACAGCAGCGGAGTGGCGCTCACCAGCACCTCAATGGCATTGACTCTGGTCATCAAAGGCGATATGAGCAGCTGATAATAGGCTTCGAACGGGTTGGCTTTAGCCCAGATGATCAAACCCGACGTGAGGATAAAGGTAACCACCAGCGCCAGCACGGGGAGTAATGGCCGCACCCAGACTGGCGGATTATCTGTTTTGACAAAACGAAGTTTTGGTCGTGAATTTTCCATGCCGTTAATGCTCCTTGACCGCGCCGGACATTAAAAGGCCGAGCCGTTCAGGAGTTGCTTCCGCGGCTGGTAAAATCCCGACAATTTCGCCTTCGTAAATCACAGCGATACGGTCGGAAAGTGCCAAAATTTCATCCAGGTCTTCTGAAATCAGTAAAACGGCTGCTCCGCGTTCCTTCTGCTCGAGCAGCTGCTGCCGTACATAATCCGTGGCGCCAACATCCAGCCCGCGCGTCGGCTGCGGTACGATCACCGCTTTCGGGTTGCGGGAAAGCACACGGGCCAAAAGCACTTTTTGCATATTTCCGCCCGACAGGGTGCGGATCGGGTCATTGGGTTTAGCCTTGATCTGATACTGTTTGATCAGCAATTCAGATTGGCGGCGTATGGCTTTATGGTCGAGTACGCCGTTTCGCGTGAACTCATTCAAGTGCTCCAGCGCTAGATTTTCGGTCACGGTCAGGTCGCCAACCATGCCTTCGTGGCGGTCCTCCGGTATGCGCCCTACTCCGGCTTGGGTGAAGCCGGCTGGAGTCTGGCCGATTAATTCTTTGCCCTCCAATTTAATGCTGCCGTTGGCACAGGCGCGCACGCCGCACAG
>DATBWK010000087.1:0-18573 GCA_036514835.1 Bellilinea sp. | reverse complement strand
GAATGCTGGTACTTCGACCGGAGGTTCGGCTTCGGGACGGCGCACGCGGGTTGGTTGGGTGGCATCTGGATCCACCGGGGCTGCTGCTTCAAATTCTGCCAGGAAATCCCCAGTGGTGTTCTCTGCGTCTGCAGCTAATTCAGCCGCAAATGGCGCAGCTTCTTCCGGTTGGACTTCTTCGTCCCAGGAAGCAGCAAATGGAACCGCTGGGGTTTCAGGTGCGGCAGTTTCTTCGTATTCAATTTCGGATTCAACTCCAAAATCTTCAGCAGGAGCAAAAGTTTCCTGGTCTTCTTCTGTTATCCCGGTTTCAGTCTCGGGGATGACACCTTCCTTCGAAGACAAGATCTCCAGCCAATCCTCATCCTCGGTGGAAGCAACCGGTTCTTCCACGGGCTCGTCGATTTCGGCCAACCCGGTCAACCATTCCGGGATCTCGCCGGTGTCGTCAGGTGTAGTTGCCGCAGCGTCAATTTCATCCAGGAAGTCCTCGCCTATTGCGGGCGGCAGCTCTTCACCGATACCCATGGCCTCCAAGAGGCTGCCATCATCTTCCGGGGCTAATTCAAGGTCGCCAAGGGTGCCAGCCTTTTGTTCGGCTTCCGACAGAATGCTCTCCAACCAGGCGTTGTCCTCTTCACTATCAGGCGCCGCCCGTACAAGGCCCTGTTCAACCGCTTCATCGGTCGGGGCTATCGCCTGAAGCCAATCGGGAATCTCGGCTTCGTCCGCAGGCATCCCGGCAGCGGCTTCTTCATAAAGATCCTCTATAACCGGTTCCTCGGTTGCATCTCCTGTGGCAGGCTGCCAGCCGGCTGATTGCATCCAATCCGGTAATTCTTCCTCAGCCTCTGGAATTTCTTCCACCTGAGGTGCTTCTTCAACCTGTGGTGCTTCTTCAACTACAGGCTCACTTACCGGCACCTCAAATTCGGGGGCGGGTGCCACTTCAATCTCTTCAGCGGCTTCTTCTTCTTCGACGGCGGCAGGTACTTCGGGCTCGAATTTGCCGGCCTCTGGAGTCATTAGCCAATCCGGTAGGGTTTCTTCCGCCGATTCCTCCAGTTTGACGCCGACCGATTGCGCCCAATCCGGTTGGGCTGTCGCCTCTTCTTCTGCTTCGGTATCGAAGATATCCAACGTAACGGCGTCATCAGGTACGTCCGCGCTTGAACTGGAACCGGATGGAACGTGTGCCAGGTATGGATCAAGCGCAACGAGCCGCTGTTTGTACACTTTTGCGTCTTCCGCACGCGCAGTTCCCGGTAAAACTTCAGCCAAAATCCGGTTGGCTTCCACACAAAAAGGCAATTTCTCAATCAACTTGCTGGCTACTTCAGTGGCAGAAACCTTTTGTCCGGAATTGAAGAACATGCGCGCCAGAATTACTTCCAACTCCACTCGCTCGGGATTTTCACTCAGGGCTACCTTCGCTTCAGCGATAGCTTGTTGGAACAGGTCGCCGCGGGCATACATGCGCACCAGGGCGCCGCGGGTCAGGCGGATTTTAGGCGGGACAACCCCGTCACGCCGCCCATATAATCTTTTCAATTCTTCCTGAACCGCGCTATTTGAGGGTTGGGCTTCGAAAGCCCGTTCCATATGGAAAATGGCGGCATCCAAATTACCCTCGTCCTCGCGGATCATGCTCATGCCGATTTGGGAGACAAAATCGTCAGGCAGACTGGAGAGGACGCGCTGGAGCACATCTGCAGCCTCAGTGTAGCGCTGTGACTCAAGGTAGGCTCGGCCTAGTAAGCGATACGTTTCGATGTGCTTCGGAAATTGGCGCAGGATGTGCCGGCTGTGCGCGATGGCATCCTTCACCTGCTCGGTTTCAATCAAGCCTTCGATTTCTTTGTTATACGCGCGCAAAGAGATGGATGCCATGTTTATTCTCCCGGCATTTAGTATGCATTAACTTGTATGATATTGCAAGTATTTTGCCCGTTGACGCTCTAAATATAAAGAAAAGACTGCATTTTCCTAAGAAAATGCAGTCTCGGATTTCGCTAAATGTTTACTCCCCGAGGTAATCGCGAAGTTTGCGCCGGATGGTTGGATGGCGCAGGCGGCTGAGCGCCTGAGCTTCGATCTGGCGCACCCGTTCGCGGGTGACACCCATCTTGCGCCCAACTTCTTCCAGCGTGTAGGCCTGCCCATCCAGTAATCCGTAGCGAAGCTGTAAAATACGAACCTCACGCGGCGGCAGCGAATTGAGGACTTCCTCCAGGTGCTCGCGCAGCAAGTTATAAGTGGCGGTGTCGTCGGGCGGGGGGGCCTCATCGTCTTCGATAAAATCGCCCAGCACAGAATCTTCCTCGTCATCAGTCGGAGTTTCGAGGGACAGGGGGCGGCGGGCTACCTGAATCATATTCTCGACTTTTTTCGGCGGCACATCCAGGGCTAATGCCAGTTCATCGACGGATGGCTCGCGGCCCAGGCGCTGGGTCAACTGGTGCTGCGTTCGCAGCAATTTATTGATCTGGTCGCCCATGTGGACCGGAACGCGAATGGTGCGTCCCTGATCCGCGATGGCGCGGGTGACTGCCTGACGGATCCACCAGGTAGCGTATGTGCTGAACTTGTGCCCGCGGCGGTAATCGAATTTCTTGGTCGCGCGTATCAAGCCAATGTTGCCTTCCTGGATCAAATCGAGGAAAGGAACGCCGCGTCCCATATATTTTTTGGCAACGCTAATCACCAGTCGCGAATTGGCGGTGATTAAATGCTCGCGGGCAGCCCAGCCGTCCTCGATTAAGCGGCGTAATTCGTGCCGACGCCGGATACTGACATTGCCGCGCGCCAGTTCTTCACGCGCCATGCGCCCGCGTTCAATCCTCTGCGCAAGTTCCACCTCTTCTTCAGCAGTTAATAGCGGAACCCGGCTGACTTCCTTGAGATACAAACCGATGGTGTCATCAGTGTCGATGTTCTGCAAGTCATCATAAGCTGCTTCGCGGGCAGCCTCTTCTGTGTCATCTTCACTTTCGTCCAGTTCGTCTTCGCTCGGCTCCGGTGCGAGGGATTCATCTTCCAGATACGGAATACCGGCACTCATGAGCGCAGCAAAGGCTTCTTCCAACTGACCGACATCCTGCTCGGCCTCCGGGAAGAAGTGCAAAATATCATCGATTGTTACATAGGTTTTCTGACGACCAAGCTCAATCAACCGTGCAATCGCAGGGTATTCTTCATCCTCATCGTCAACCACATTTATTAAAGGGTTATCCATTCTGCTTGCCGACTGCCTCTTCTGGTAGAAGGACCGTAAAATCCTTCGAATTTTTCTGTCATCCAATTCCATTCGTCGCCTGCCTGATCAGGTTGTTATTTCAGAATACACACTTTGCGCCTGAATTTCAATACCTGTAAAGCCGCTCGAAGGCGGGCGGAACCCTTATTGGATTAATATGTCCACGTCATTTGTTAATTTACACACAAAACGAGCGGAACGAAAATTCCGCCCGCGCAGCCGTCCTAAAGCGTTTGAAGCTCCGGAAAATGGCCGCATAACAATATACAACAATCAAAAACCAATTACAACTAGTATGAAAATATTCTTATGAAATACTAATGTTGGACAATATTATTGACATTTTTGCGCCTTTATATACAATAAGTCGTGTCCCGCACACGTCTCCCTCTATTTATTTAAATTGGGAGGCCCATATCCCCCTTTTTTATATTGTTACAACCTGGAGGCAACATGGATATCTTTGGATTGTCCAGGCATGGATTAACAACTGCATTTGAGCAGTTTGCCGTGCTTGGAGTATTGCTCGTCGCCTTACTTAGCCTGCTCTACGCTTGGCTGCTGCGCGGCAGTGTGCTCAAGAAGGACAAAGGCACCGCAAAAATGCAAGAAGTATGGGATGCAATTCGAGTTGGCGCAAACGGTTACCTCCGAAGCCAGCTGAAAACCATCCTTCCTGCCATGGCGATATTAACAGTCGCCCTCTTCTTGAGCGTCATAACAGGGAAACCCAGCCTGGAAGCCCAACGAGAGTTCGGACACCTTGGCGAGCAGGCAGTAATATGGATTATTGCCGTTGGCCGCACAGTTGCTTTCCTGATGGGCGCATTTTTCTCTCTATTAGTAGGTCAATTGGGAATGCGGATGGCAATTCAAGCCAGCGTGCGTTCCGCCTCGGCTGCTAAACGGTCCTTCAATGAATCACTGTCCATTGCGTACTACGCCGGTACGATCACGGGCATGCTCACCGACGGCCTCGGTTTGATGGGTGGTACTGTAATCTTTATTATTTTTGGCCGGGCCGCGCCAGACGCGTTGTTAGGATTTGGTTTTGGCGGTACGCTTTTGGCATTATTCATGCGGGTTGGTGGTGGAATTTACACCAAAGCAGCGGATGTCGGTGCGGATCTGGTGGGTAAGGTCGAAAAAGACATTCCTGAAGACGACCCGCGTAATGCTGCTGTCATCGCTGATCTGGTGGGCGACAACGTCGGTGACTGCGCCGGTATGGCAGCCGACATTTTCGAGAGTTACGAAGTCACCATTGTTTCCGCGTTGATCCTCGGACTGGTGCTGTACGAGGCCACGGGTCAGATCCTCTATATCGTTTATCCGTTGATCATTCGGGCGATCGGCGTTATCAGTTCCATTCTTGGGACGTTCGCGGTGCCGATTTGGGAGAAATTCCCGATCAAATTCCTGCGGGCACATGATGCCGAAGAATCAATGTTCCGCTCCTACGAAGTCTCCAGCGTTAATACCGTCATTTTCGCCTTCCTGCTGGCAGTTTATTATGCCCACGACTGGCGTTTGGGTGCGTTGACCGCCCTGGGCGTTGCATTGGCTGTAGCCTTCAACCCCTTGACGTCGTACTTTACCGCTACCAAGAAGGCTCCTGTCCAGGAAATCGTTAAATCTTCCCGCACCGGTCCGGCGACGATTATTCTCTCGGGCCTGTCGGTCGGCATGGAGTCCACCGTCTGGGCAGTGGTGGTGATCGCCATTTCTTTTGTCGGCGCGCTGCTGCTTTACCAGGGGGACGGCCCCATTTACGTGCTGTATGCGGTCGCAATGATCGGTATTGGTATGCTCAGCCACACCGGCAATAATGTGGCTATGGACTCATACGGCCCTATCTCTGACAATGCTAACGGTATTGCCGAGATGGCCTGGCAAGGGATGACAGACCCCGATACGCTGCGTGCCCGTCAGATTATGGCCGACCTCGACGCGGTTGGTAATACAACCAAAGCCATCACCAAAGGCGTGGCCATTGCTTCCGCGGTGATCGCAGCTGTCAGCCTGTTTGCCTCCTACATCACCGACATAAACCGGGTTAAACCAGGTTTACTGGATGCAATTCGCATCTCCGACACGACCGTCTTTGTTGGCTTCCTGCTCGGTGGTGCACTGCCGTGGTTATTCTCTTCCCTTTCCATCCGCGCGGTTTCGCGGGCAGCCAGCCAGATTGTGGAGGAAGTACGCAAGCAGTTCCGCATCCCCGGTATTATGGAAGGCACGGTAAAACCGGACTACGAGCGCGTTGTTTCGATCTCCACCCGTTCATCGCAGAAGGAATTAATCCCTCTGGCGGTGGTCTCGATCAGCATGCCGTTGCTGGTTGGGCTGGTTTTAGGCGTTGAAGCGCTTGGTGGCTTCCTGGCAGGCGTAATTCTTTCCGGTCAACTGCTGGCGGTCTTTATGGCTAATGCCGGCGGCGCATGGGACAATGCCAAGAAATCGATTGAAGACGAGCCGCGCGACCTGGTTGCCAATACCGGTAAAGGTTCTGAACGCCACAAGGCAGGCGTGGTGGGTGACACCGTTGGCGATCCACTGAAAGATACCGCTGGACCGGCACTCAACCCGATGATCAAAGTTGTCAACCTGGTCAGCCTTCTGGCTGCGCCAGTCCTGGTCAACTTCACTTTGAAGAGTCCGATCGGGATCATCGCGGTAATCGTACTGTTTGCCGGGTTCGTTTGGGCTGTCTGGCAGAGCAAACGCCCGGTACCCGAACTCGATTAAATTTTGTTGGTTGTTTGAAATAAAGAAGCCGGAATAAACCCCGGCTTCTTTGAGTTAATGAAAGCGCAATACATTAAGTGTCTCAGCGAAATCAATGGAGTAGGGTGCCTGCAGCGTCACAGGCTGGTTCGAGATGGGATTTTGAAAAGTGATCTCATGTGCATGCAAGGCTGTGCGGGATATAGGCAGAAATTGTGCATGCGGCAGCAGGTCGGAGCGGTGCAGAGGTTGAAATTCAACCGGCAGCGGGAATGGACGAGGAAAATAGAGCGGGTCATCCACCAGCCAGAGTCCAGTGGCAGCACAATGCGCGCGGATCTGATGCGTATAGCCACTTATTGGGGTAGCGGACAGCAGAGTAAGATCGCCGGGGAATCGCTCCAGCACGGTGAATGCAGTACGGGCTGGCTTGCCATGCTGCATATCGATAACCGTGCGGTGACCGCGGTCACCGTTGACTCGTAAAGGTAAACTCACAACGCGGGTTTCCCAATCAAGAGTCCCCCAGGCAAGCAGGTGATAAATTTTTTGAATCACGTGATGCTCAAATTGGAAGTTGAGATGGCGGTGAACCTCGGCAGACCGGGCAAACAGCAATACGCCGCTAGTGTCCAGATCGAGACGGTGAACCACCCATAGGCGCCCGAAGGTCTGGCTCAGCAGGCTTTGCAGGTTAGGCTTTTTAGCATCAAAGCCATCCGGGATAACCGGCAGCCCGGCTGGTTTATTCACCGCCAGGATTGCATCATCCTGATGCAGGATTTCAATGGATTTTTCCGGCTGCATCCAATCCTCCATCGATGCTGCCATTCTCGCCGCGGTGGGTTAGCCCGCTTTTATAAAGAAGCTGGCCGCGAGGACGCCAGGACCGGCATGGACCAAAATGGCTGGCGGTAGATTATAGATTTCCGGGCGCGGCATGCCGGTTTCGGCTGCCAGTTCGTCGGCAAATTGGTTGGCATCCTCCAACGCGTCGCCGTGCATAATGGTCAGGTGGGCATCACCATCCCGCGGGCAATCGTCAGCGATAATTTCCTTCAAACGGGCAACCGCCCGGCGTTTGGTGCGTTGGTTTTCAAAAGGCTCGATGTGTCCATCCGTCACCTGCAGGATCGGTTTGACCTGCAGAAGGCTGCCCATGAGCATTTTGGCACCTCCTATTCGGCCGCCTTTGTGTAAATATTCCAAAGTGTCCACAACGAAATAAACCCGCTGGCGGCTGGCCATTTCTTTTATTCTGGCAACCAGGGTATCGGCATCCATGCCTTCTTTGATCCACTGATGCGCCTTGAAAACCAGCGAGCCTAAACCAGAGCCGACTGTACGCGTATCGATAATGCGAATATCCGCGTTGGGGAAGTCCTCTGCACCGACGGTTGCCCCGCGCAAGGTGCCGCTCACATCACCGGAAGGGACTAAAACCACGATCGTATCACCATTGGCGCTGAACTTTTCAAAATAAGGTGTATAGAAAGCCGGAGAGGGCGCTGCCGTTTTAGGCAGCTCGGTTGAAGCCCGCAGTCGTTTGATGAAAGTTTCGGTATCCAGTTCGTAATCATCTTTGAACGATTCGTTGCCAAAAATAATTACCTGAGGGACATAGGCTATCCCTAATTCATTCGCAACCGCGGGTGGAATGCTTGACGTGGTATCTGCGATCAGGCTGATCATGTAATAATTCCCTTCGGAAATGATGAGATTTCTGGATTATGGTTTTTTGGGTAACTGTATTATATGGATAGACTTCAATAAATATACCAAAAGCAGGAATGCTGATAGTCTTTCTACGGATAACACCTGTGAGAAGTTTTGCGATTCAATCCATGAAATGCAAAGACCGTGAGCTGGGTAGTCCACCAGCCGGCTCCGCAGCAGACACCGCGTTCAGAATCGCTCGGGCAACCACCTCTGGAGCGAATGCTGCCAGGATATTTACATCCGCGGACCGCTGACCGGTTGCCAGGGCAAAAATGGTATCGCCATCCAGCATGGTGTGGGCGGGGCGAATAGTTTGCGCCAGGCCGTTGTGAGCTGTTTGGGCGACTTTATTGACCTGTTCCCTGGTCATTTTGGCATTGGTGGCGACCACACCGATCACTGTATTGTGGAGCGAGGATAATTTCATGATGCTGCGCCCTTTGAAAGTGCGCATAGCCAGCAAAGTATCCGCAAGTTTGTCTTTGTTGTCGCGGACCCCGGCAATCAGTTTGTTGGAATAGGGGTCATACACATCGCCGAAGGCATTTACCGCGATGAGCGCCGCGATCACCACGCCTCCGCCAAGTGTTAGACTGGCGGTTCCAATGCCGCTTTTCATGGCATGTTTGATCCCAAAAATTTTTCCAACGGCTGCCCCAGTGCCTGCGCCAACATTACCTTGCCGGCTCATGGTGGGGATGGCATTCTGACAGGCGCGGTAACCCATTTCTGCATCAGGCCGAACGTTCGAACTGCCAATTTCGAGGTCAAATAAAATTGCGGCGGGCACGATCGGTACATGTGCCACGCGGACGTTGTAGCCAATTTTGCGTTCTTCCAGAAATCGCATCACTCCGGAGGCTGCATCTAGTCCAAAGGCAGAACCGCCTGCCAGCGTGACAGCATGGACTTGCTCCACCAGATGCATTGGACGCATCAGGTCGGTTTCCCGCGTGCCTGGCGCCCCGCCGCGCTGATCAACCCCGGCGGTGGCGCCATCTTCACATAAAACCACCGAGCAGCCGGTAAGGGCACTCAAGTCTTGTTCATGCCCGACTTTAATTCCGGGCACATCTGTGATTGATCCTGGAAATAATTGCATATTTGGGGATTTCTTAAAAGATTATTCCTGATATGATTCGACCGTTCCATTATAACCGGAGGAACACGCAGCCTGGCAAATTTCATTCGTGTTTTCGCGATTTGGAGATCCGTATGACCAAAGATTCTGCACCAGCCGACCATGCTCCGCTTGCCATCATTATATTTGGTGTCACGGGTGACCTGACCCACCGCAAGTTGATTCCGGCGATTTATGAACTGACAGAAGCCGGTAAGCTGCCTGAGCCAACCTATATCATCGGGTTTGCACGGCGGGATTGGACGGACGAAACTCTGCGGGATACTTTTAAAGCAGGGATCAAAGAAACTCTGGCTCCAAAAACTCCGAAATTGGACGTTGTTGCCAAAATCCTGCAAAATTCCTTTTACATCGAATCCACCTTCGAAGATCCGGACGGGTATCAGCGGCTGTGTGACAAATTGGACGGGTTGAAGGTGAAAAATTTTTTGTTTTACCTGGCAACTCCTCCGACGGAATATGTCACTATTATCGAGAACATTGGAAAGGTTGGCATCGAAAAACACCCCGAAGGTTGGACGCGGATTATTATCGAAAAACCATACGGGCGGGATCTCGAATCAGCCATAGAACTGGATAACCAGGTTCACAAAGTGTTCTCCGAGTCCCAGGTCTACCGCATCGACCATTATCTCGGCAAAGAAACAGTGCAAAACATCCTGGTATTCCGTTTTGCCAATGCGATCTTTGAACCGTTATGGGACCGCCGCTACGTGGACCATGTGCAAATCACCGTGGCGGAGACGGTAGGGGTGGGGTCGCGCGCCGGTTATTACGATAATTCCGGGGTCATCCGCGATATGTTCCAAAATCATCTGCTGCAATTGGTCACGTTGACAGCCATGGAGGCACCTGTTGGCTTCAATGCGGACGCGGTACGGGATGAAAAGGTGAAGGTGCTCAAGGCGCTGCGTCCATTGAAGGGCAAGGATGCCGTTGTCAACACTTTCCGTGCGCAATATGTATCCGGCTTAGTCGGCGACAAACGAGTCCCCGGCTACAAAGACGAGGTGGGCGTACCGGCTGATTCAGTTACTGAAACTCTTTTGGCAGCCCGGCTATACATTGATAACTGGCGCTGGGCCGGAGTACCGTTTTTTGTACGCTCCGCCAAGCGTATGCCCAACCGCATGACAAAAATTTTAATTCGCTTTCGTCAGGCGCCGCTATCGTTGTTTAATTGGAAAAATATGGCAGGCGATGCGCCTAACACACTGATTTTGAACTTACAGCCGAATGAAGGCATTCGGTTGGAATTTGGCGCTAAAGGTCCAGGACCGGTGAACGAGATTTTACCCGTCAACATGGAGATGGATTACGATGAGACCTTTGGAAACGATCCGCCAGACGCCTATGAACGGCTGCTGCTGGATTGCATCATGGGCGACGCCACGCTGTTCACGCGGGCGGATGAAGTCCGCGGTCAATGGTCATTTGTGACGGAAATTCTGGACAGCTGGAAAAAGAACCCCATCCAGAATCTGCCAGTGTATGAATCGGGAACGTGGGGGCCGCCTGGTTTGGATGAGTTTATCCAGAAGAATGGCCTGGCCTGGCGCTAATAAAATTATTGTGGCAGCAAGGTGCCGCAGTTCGGGCAGTGCGAGGTGCGGGCGGTTACCACGAATCCGCATTTTGGGCAGGCGATAGGTTGTGCTCCGCCCAAAGGTGCACCGCAGGCGATGCAACTCGGTTCGCCGACCGGATTGGGGGTGTCGCAGTAATCGCATACCAACCGTCTCAGCCGCTCGGACAATTCATATCCGGCTTTTAGAGCGCGGGCGGTCTGGTCTACCACCCGCCAGACTTCATCGGTTAATTGGACATATTCGATATCCTGCGCCAGGTCGTCGATGCGGTCGAGCAAGGCAAATGGATTGCGCAGGGCGGACAGGGCTGTCCAGCCCAGGCTGGCAGCTACGCCGAACCAGGCTTGTTTGCCCACTTGAACAGCTACGCCGTCCTCAATCGCCTGAAAGGCGATCCCCAACGCGGTTTGCCCGCCAGATGGAGCCCCCTGGCGGCTGGCAATTTGAACGTTAACCTGCGGTCCGACGCCGATCTGCTGCACCCTCAAATTGCCGCGGTTGAAGTGGGCTATCAGGCTCTGTGCAAAATCGGCCGGGGTGATCTTTCCGTGGTAAATGCGTTGATCCATAGTCGGTTATAATCGGGTTCGAGGTTAGTTTAGATGAAAAATATGCTTTCATTCAAGCGCACAAAAACGGCTCAAATCGTTTTTTATTCTATCATTATTACGAGTATTGTAGCTTTCGGGTTGCTATCCATTGGGACACGCACGGCGAGTGCCCAAATCCCTACCGGGTCGATCCCGACCGTTACCGGCACGCCCAGCGGGGTGATGGCAACCGTCAAAGCGGGCTTGAACGAAGCCACCATCAATGTGCGTTCCGGACCACACGCTTTGTATTACCCCAAAATTGGGGTGTTGATGGAAGGCCAAACAGTTCCAGCGCTGGGACGATCGTCCGGCAATGACTGGATTTTGGTTGCGTATGCAGGGGTCTCTAGCGGGCAGGGATGGGTTTTTAGCAAATATGTTGACTTATCCCCCGGCGAACTGCCGGTCATTCAACCGCCCTCCAGCCCAACGCCTGAGGTGACACAGACTATTGACCCAACGCTGGCAGCGCAGTTTATTGTCACCGCAGCACCGACCCGTCTGCCGACCTTCACTCCGCCGCCGCCGCTAACCGTACCAACTTTTCCAGCCACCGGCGGCAGTCAGGTGCTTTCCGGCGTGCCGATGGGACTGGTTATTGTAGCGCTTTTTAGTGTCGGTATTCTGCTGGGAATCTTCTCGATCATACAGCGCCGGTAAAACTGCCCCAATAGAAATTATTTCGGGTTGCGAAAGAAGTCGGCAAACCCACGGAAGCAGTTGGCGCTCAACCTGTGGCTCACGGGAGCTTCACAGAAAGTGACCGACGCACCCCATTGCCGCAGCCATTCGGCGGTCTGCCGGGCTTTAGCGATCGGCACGGTTTTATCCTGGCTGCCATGGGCGATAAATACGGGTTTGGCCGATAACCCATTTTCAGTTACGAACTGCGGTGTATCTGCCGGTAAAAATCCGGAAAGAAAACCTAGCCGGTTGGTTTCTAGTGGGTAAAGCAGCATATAAACCGCTGCCATCACGGCTCCCTGGCTGAAGCCGATCACATTCACATGTGCAGCGGGAACGCCAAGCGATTTTCGCCAGCCCTGGAAGGCGTTATGCAGCTGGGTGGCAGCTTCCTGAAATTCAATAAAGGAAGCGGTCATGCCCTGTTCGGCTGTAATCCATTTGTAGCCGCCTTTTTCGGATTGGATGGGCGCTCGGGGGGAAAAGATCCAGGCATCCCGCGGCAGGTTGCGTGTAAAAACAGTCATAGAATGTTCGTCGCCGGTCAAGCCGTGCAGCAGAAGAAATACACTGCCGCTGGTCGGGGTCAACGGCTGGCGAACGCGGACGATCCATTCATCCAGAAATAAGACTTGGGCCTCATTGCTCTCGGTTGCGTTCAACAATCCACTCCATGATGCCTAAAATGAAGATGATCAAGCCAATGGGCAGAAGACCGATAAGAATGCATAGTATTCCCAGGAAAGCTGCCCCAAGCCCATAGATCCAGTAAATTAATAGCCCGCCGAGCGCGATCAGCAGGATCAATCCGCCGGCAATCAGCCGTTGGATGGTTTGACGCGAATATCGGCGCAGGTCATCCGGCATAATGTTGTTAATAGACTTTATTCTTCCAATACTCTACTTGGCGGCTGAGGATTCTGGAATTGCCGGCCAAATTTATGCCGCCAGGTCAACGAGTGCTCGAGCTCTGGCAAGGCTTTTTCCATGGCGTCGGCGCCGATTTTTAATAATTCCTGTGGATTGGTCGGGTCGAGGTAGCCGAACTTCATCACATCCGGACGGATAATGACATCCGGTTTCTCGAGTTCCAAGCGCAATTCGGTGATCATACGGCTGGTGATATCCATCGAATCGACAAATATCCGAATTGCCTGGCTAATTCGCATATGGATGATGCGATTTAGTATGAGTTTTGGGATATGGGTGTCAAGTGGCACGCTGACTTCGGGCATTTCCGGCCATTTTTCCGGCTCAGGACTCAGGCAAACCGCAACAATAGGCAATTTGGGTTTCATCCAGCGGACAACCGACACCGGAACTGGGTCCAGTATCCCGCCATCCACCAATTCTGTTTTGCCGATGCGAACCGGTGGAAACACGCCGGGAATGCTTGATGAGGCAACCACTGCTTCGATAACCGACCCGCGATTTAAAATATATTCCTGTTTGCTGAGAATATCTACTGCGGTTACTGCCAGCGGAATCTTAAGATCAGAGAACATTTTACCCTCCAGAAATGGAGAGAGAAGCTTTACCAACCCGGATAATCCCAGCAGTGAAGGACCGTCATGATCGCGGCGGGAAAAGAAGTTTTGGGTGTTAAGCGTCGAGAGCACATTGATTATTTCCTCTTTTTTGGCTCCCGAAGCAATCACCGCGCCAACCACGCTGCCGGCGCTGGTGCCGGCGATGGCTTTGATCCTATATCCAGCTTCCATCAGTCGGAAAACGACCCCCAAATGGGCAATTCCCTTTAATCCGCCTCCGCCGAGGGCTAAAACGATTTCGTCCATGACAATTCTCCAGAAAAGTGGAACGTTGGCTACTGCTGCAACAAATTTCTGAGAGCAAACTCCAGCGCCAGTACATCCGCCTGGGTATTGTAGGCTTGCAATGAAAAGCGCATCAACTTTCTCCCATTCCACGCAATCAATGGAATTTCGATCTTGAAGCGGTCGTACAGCGCGAGTTTGAGCTCACAAATATCTACGGAATCAGGCAGGAGAACGGTTCCCATTTGCCGGTACCAATCTGTTGAATCCGGGTATAGTGCTGGAATCCCAGTCAAATTCGTGACCCGTCGGCGCAGTTCGGCAGCCAATTCGTGACATTGTTTTCGCACCAGATTCCAATTGTGCTCCGCCTGGAAGGTAATAGCGTCTGGTACTGCCAGAAATGCAGAGATATCGCGTGTGCCGGTCCACTGCATCCAGTCGACAAAGCGGGAGGTGCCGGGGGTCAGGCTTTCCCAACCCCAGGACACGATCAATGGCTGCACCAGGGATTGAACTTCTGGTCGAGCGAATAAAAAAGCCGCGCCTTTTGGTGCGCATAGCCATTTATGCAGATTGCCGGTGTAAAAATCTGCGCCTAATTTATCGAGCGACAGGTCGATTTGGCCTGGAGCATGGGCGCCATCGATGATCGTCAATATGCCTGCCCTTCGGGCGCGACGGCAAATCTCTTCAACCGGGAAAATCATGGCAGTAGGCGAGGTGATGTGGCTGAGGAAAATTACCCTGGTACGAGCGGTGACTCCTCCCCAGAATTGATCGATCCATTGTTCGGCGTCCGCGACTGGCAGGGATGTCGGGTGGTTGATATACTTGAAGCCGCTCCTCTGGGAGAGGAATTTCCAGGTTCGATCCAAAGCTCCATATTCATGATCGCTGGCCAACACTTCGTCATCTGGTCCCAAGTTCATGCTGCGCGCCAGGATGTTGATTCCCATCGTCGCATTGGTCACAAACACCAGATTGTCGCGGCTGGTGCCTAAATATGCGGCGAGCTTCTCCCGCGCCGCGTTGAGCAGGTCGTCCGAACGCCGGCCAAGAAATTCCACCGGCTGACGCTCCAACTCACACTGCCAGCGTTGATAGCTTTCGAAAACCGGCCGCGGGGTGGCTCCGAAAGAGCCGTGGTTGAGAAAGATGACGTCTGGATCGAGCAGGAAGTGTTCTTTCATGAATGAGATTTGCACCTTTCGCCGGGACTGATTGTAACATTGACACCTTACCGATGAACCTCACTCCCACAATAGGATAATCATAGCCCGATGGAAGTAGATATGTTAAAATGCTTCTATGGGCGTGAAAGTCGTTGCCACCAACCGCAAAGCGCGTTTTGAATATTTCCTGCTGGAGCAATATGAGGCAGGAATTTCTTTGTTTGGCAGCGAGATTAAATCGGTGCGCGCCGGGCAGATCAGCCTGGCGGAGGCTTTCGTACAAACTGACGGCGTGGAAGCCTGGTTGATGAATGCGCACATCGCCCCTTATGTGCAGGCCAACCGCTACAACCATGACCCAAAGCGGCCGCGCCGCTTGCTGCTGCACAAACGCGAAATTAGTGAAATCTGGGATGCGGTGCGGCAAAAAGGCATGACGGTTGTGCCGGTGCAAGTTTATTTGAAGGAAGGCCGAGCGAAAGTTGAAATTTCGCTGGCCAAAGGCAAAAAACTGTACGACAAGCGCCAGGATATCGCCCGCCGCGACCAGGCGCGAGAATTGGAACGCGAAGCCAAAGATCGTTCCTGACAACCCATTCCCGATCGGACAATCCGTATGCTTGGAAACAACCTGCTCGCCCTGGTGGTCACACTGGCTGCTGCTTTATTATGGCTGCGGCTAAACGATTTTCTGGCTCACCGCGGCTTGATCAGTTCGCAGCTCAGTCGGAAAATCATTCACATCGGCACCGGGCCGATTTTTGTGCTGTGCTGGTTGTTATTTACACCTCAAGCCAGCTCACGCTACCTGGCTGCCATCGTCCCGTTGGGAATCACGATCCAATTCTTTCTGGTTGGGATAGGGGTGATCAAGGATAAGGCCGCGGTGGATGCTATGGCGCGCCAGGGCGACCGCCGCGAGATCCTGCGCGGACCGCTGTATTACGGCATTGTTTTTGTGCTGCTGACCATCGCATTTTGGCTGGATAGTCCAGTCGGAATTATCGCGCTGATGATTTTGTGCGGCGGTGACGGTTTCGGCGATGTGGTTGGTAAGCGTGTAGTGCCACGAGCGCTGCCGTGGTCACCGCGCAAGACCTGGGCAGGGACTCTGGCAGTGTTGGTGGGTGGTTTTGTTTTTTCGCTGCTGGTAATGGCAGTATTCATCCAGGCTGGGACTTTTACACTTGCGTACAGCAACCTAATTCCACGACTTCTGTTAATTGCCGTGGTTTGCGCCGCTGTGGAGTCGCTGCCTCTGCGCGACCTGGATAACCTGACCGTGCCAGCAGCCGCGGTTGCACTGGGCTTATTACTTTTCTAAAGAGGAATTTGATGATCTCAATTGATGGTCACCACCTTGGCATAGCAGATGTGGTTTCGGTTGCCCGAAGAAATAATCCGGTTGAGATCGCGCCGGAAGGATTGGAAAACATCGAGCGCTCGCGTGCCTGGCTCGAGAGCGTCCTCGCGACCGACCGTCCGGTTTATGGCATCAACACCGGCTTCGGCATCTTCGCTGACCGGCGAATTTCCCTAAAAGATAGCAAACAACTCAGCCGCAACTTGATTCTCAGCCACGCCGTGGGTACTGGCCCGGCATTGGACGAGGAAATCGTTCGCGCCGCCATGCTGGTGCGTGCCAATACCCTTGCCAAAGGCTATTCGGGGATTCGCCGCGAACTGGTGCAGACCATGCTGGATATGGTGAATAAGGGTGTGTCGCCAGTCATCCCCTCGCAGGGCTCGCTGGGCTCTTCCGGTGATCTTGGCCCGCTGTCACATCTTGTTTTGGTGATGACCACCGATGCCAACGACCGCCTGGATGACTCAGGATGGGCATGGTACCAGGGACAGGAAATGCGCGGCAAGGCTGCCATGCAGGCTGCCGACATCGAACGGGTCGTGTTGGGACCTAAAGAGGGTCTGGCATTGAACAACGGTGCGACGTTCTCTGCTGCCATTGGAGCATTAGCTGTGCACGACGCGCTTCAATTGGCGCATATCGCTGAATTGGCCTTGAGTATGACGCTGGAAGCACTCATGGGCAGCAGCGCCGCTTTTGACGAACGGCTGCATGCGGTGCGCGAGCAGACGGGTCAGATGCGCGTAGCCAAAGCTGTTCGGGAAAATGTGCTGGGTTCGACCTTGATTAATGGCGCCGGACGGGTGCAGGATGCTTACTCGCTGCGCTGTGCGCCGCAAGTACAGGGAGCGGTGCGTGACACAATCGATTATTGCACCCAGATTGTAGAGCGGGAAATCAACGCTGCCACCGATAACCCGCTGCTTTTCTCGCCCGAGGATATTATTTCTGGCGGCAACTTCCACGGTGAGCCGGTTGGTCTGGTGATGGACTACCTTGGCATTGCGCTGTCAGAATTAGCAGCCATTTCGGAACGGCGCGTTTTTCGCATGACCGACGGCAATTTGAACGCGGGATTACCGCCCATGCTGGTCGATCATCCGCAGGCCGCCGGACTGAACTCCGGTTTGATGATGCCGCAATATACAGCTGCCTCGTTGGTGCTCGAGAATCAAACCCTGGCGCATCCTGACAGCGTCCATTCGCTGCCAACATCCGGCGAGCAGGAAGATCACAATGCCAATGCCATGACCGCCGCCCGGCATGCCCGCCAAATTCTGGACAATACGCGGCATGTGCTGGCTATTGAACTGTACACAGCGGCGCGCGCCCTCGACTTGCGCCTCAAACAACAACCGGATGCCCAATTCGGGGTTGGCACACGCCAGGCTTATGCAGCGCTGCGCGCTGCCGTCCCCTACCAGGCAGGCGACGCGTTGTGGGGTCCGGAAATTGAGCGTGTGGTTGAGCTGATCAAGAGCGGCGCATTCTCTTAGCCTGGCTTAATCCAGGTTTGATTGACAAAACCCCTTATTGATATTATCCTAACCGCCATGAAGTGGATTGATACGACCTTTTCCAGACGCAATTTTCTAAAATTAGGTGCACTGAGCATGGGAGCGCTGGCGATGCGCCCCTGGAAGAATTGGGCTCAGCTTCAGGCTGAATTCCCGGATGCGGAGCGGTTGGGCCGCATCTGTGTTGGCAAAGTGGATGTGCGCTCCCGTCCGTCAGTAGACGCCGAATCGGTGGGCGTGCTGTATGAGGATGCCATCGTTGTCTGGCTGCGCGAAGTAGTCGGACCTGCCCCGATGGGGCGTCAGAGTCGGCGCTGGGTCGAGACGCCTGAGGGATATGTTTATGCCCCCAGTGTCCAACCAGTGCGCAACATGCCCAATACGCCGGTGACGGAAATGCCAACCAGCAGCCTTGGCAAAGGGATGTGGGTCGAAGTCACTGTCCCGCAGACACAAATATTCCTGGAACGCGATACAGCTGCTTCTGCCTGGCTGCAATATGCGTTGGATTACAGTCTGGTTCCGCGGCTGTATTACAGTCAGGTAATCTGGGTCGACGAAATGCGCACCAGTTCCCAGGGGCAGGTGCTTTATCGCATCAACGAGCGCTTTGGTCCTGGCGACCTGTTTTGGGCTGCCGCGGAAGCTTTCCGTCCTCTAACAAGTGAAGAATTGGCGCCCATATCGCCGGAAGTTGAAAATAAAAAAGTTGTGGTGGATGTAACCCCCACCCGCCAGATCCTATCCCTCTACGAAGGCAATTCGGAAGTGTATGCTTGCCAGATTTCATCTGGCGCGAAATGGAATGCGGAAGGTGCCATCGTCGAGGAGTGGGGCACGCCGATCGGCGCTAACCACCGTATCTGGCGCAAAATGGTCTCCACGCACATGTCCGGCGGGCAGACCGGCACCGGCTATGACCTGCCCGGGGTAGCCTGGACGACTCTGTTCACGGGTGAAGGCGTGGCGGTGCATTCAACCTTCTGGCACAACGATTTCGGCACGCCGCGCTCGCACGGCTGCGTTAACGC
>DATBWK010000086.1:0-13679 GCA_036514835.1 Bellilinea sp. | reverse complement strand
ACCGTGCATGCTCTGGCACATTTGCGTGCCATGGAAGGGGTTGGCGGCACGCTGGATAACCTGAAAGCCGCCATCGGTGGGGAAAATTATGAAGTCATTACGATGTACCCCGAATTTATCAAAGACGCCGAAGCCGAGGGCGAGAAGCGGGCGCTGAAAAGCTTTAGCTATGCCTGGGAAGTTGAAAAAGTGCACGAGGGTTTGTATCGCGAGGCGTTGGCGCTGCTTGAAGCTGGAGAAAAAGAAGA
Source organism: Bellilinea sp. (assembly GCA_036514835.1). Classification (GTDB taxonomy): domain Bacteria; phylum Chloroflexota; class Anaerolineae; order Anaerolineales; family Anaerolineaceae; genus Bellilinea. The sequence continues at coordinate 13,431 of DATBWK010000086.1, read as the reverse complement.
CGAGGTGTACGAATACTATGTATGCCCGGTGTGCGGATATACCCATAAACGCGGCGCACCAGATCGCTGCCCAGTGTGCAATACCCCTGGCTCACGATTCGAAAAGATCTCGTAATTAGTAATAAATAATCAAGCGGCGCACCGTCAATGTGCGCCGTTTGTGATTTAATTAATCCTCTTGCCACGACAACAACCGATTTAGGTATCATTGGAAGTGACTATGGAACCCATTCTGCAAACTTCAAACCGAAACCCATATTTAGAGTGCCAGCCCGGATCATTGCGCATAGCCAGTGAAGCGACGCACTGGACTTGGTGGGGTTGTGCGGCGAGGATCAGGTGCGTAACGTGCTGATCGCCGGCGAATGCCTGGACGAGGCCTTTTTTGACTTGAAATCCGGCCTGGCCGGGGCGGCGCTGCTCAAATGGAGCAATTACTCCATCCGGGTCGCGGTAATACTCGCGCCGGAGCGGATTGGCAGCGGCCGCTTCAGTGAATTTGTGATGGAAACCAACCGCGGAAATCAGTTTCGGGTGTTCAGCGAAAAAGAATCAGCGGTAAAGTGGCTCGCTGGGTAATAGGATCACCACAACCATTCTTCGGGTCGTGGTGAAAGAGGTTTCATCTTTATTTTTTCTCGTATACCCACCAGCCAGGTTGATCCGGCTGCTCACAGCACTGCATGACTTCCACGCTGCCTTCTTCCAGCCACAGGGCAGGGGGACGGGCGGCGAAGTTGTAATTGGAAGCCATCGACAGCTGGTAGGCGCCGGAAGCCGGCGTTGCCAGCAGGTCACCGCGCTCCACCGGCGGCAGCAAGATTTCCGGGATGAGCACATCGCCCGATTCACAGAACTTGCCGACCACCCGCACTTTCTCGCTTGGCGGTGCTGCAGCGCGCTGCACCACCCGCGCGGTGTAGTGCGCTCCGTACAGCGCTACCCGCGGGTTATCCGCCAGGCCCCCGTCAATGGCGACGATATGTGTTCCGGTTGGTGTGGTCTTCTGCGTCCCGACCGTGTAAACCGCCACACCGGCTCGTGCGACCAGCCATCGGCCGGGCTCCAGTACCAGGCGGGGTAAGGACCAGTTATACGCTTTACAGGCCTCCTGGACGGCCTCAGCGACCGTACGCACCCACGGTTCAGCATCGTCCGAACTATCGGTATCGGTGTAGCGCACGCCCCAGCCGCCGCCCGGGCTGATTTCCTCGGGAATGTAGTCATTAGCCCTGGCAACCTCGAACAGCATGCCAATCGCCTGGCGGTATGGTTCGGCTTCGAAGATTTGCGAACCAAGATGGGTGTGCAATCCAGCCAGTTTGAACCACGGGCTGGCCAGCGCGCGGCGGATGGCCTCAGCGGCTTCGCCATTTTGAATGTGCAGGCCAAATTTACTGTCGGAATGCGAGGTTTCGATGTGTGGGTGGGTGTTGACATTCAGGTCGGGCGTGATGCGCAGCCAGATGCGGGCGGGGTGTCCGTGTTCGGCAGCCAGGGTTTCCAGAAATGCCAATTCATCCAGGCTGTCCACCACAATAGCCTGGATATTCCATTCCAGTGCTGCCCGCAGCTCGGCTTCGGTCTTGTTGTTACCGTGCAGGTGAATCACGTCAGCCGGGAAGCCGGCTTTTTGCGCCACGTGGATTTCTCCCAGGCTGACCACATCCGAGCCGGCACCCATGGCTGCCAGTTTGGTGGCGAAAGTTTGCGCGAAATAGGCTTTACTGGCATAGGCAACGGTCGCCGGGCCAGGGTAATACTGCTTGAGCAGGTTTTGCAGCCGGCTCAATTGCGCACGAATAGTAGCGCCGTCGTAGATGTAGAGCGGCGAGGTGTAGGTTTGGGTTAACTCAACCAGGTCATGCCCGGCGATGGTCAGGTGACCGAGGGAATTGATCCCAGCGGTGAGCGGGAATAACGATAAGTCGGTGGCAGCATCCATGCGCGTATTCTTTCCGGTAAGTGATCCTATGGGTCGATGAAGAAAACGGTTTGGATGATACCACCGCTTCACCTGGGTCGCAACGATTATTTTTGATTTCATCTGCGCATTCGAGCTGGCGAGTTGAATAGTGGTGAGTTCAATGAAAGGACCCACCCTGCTCGTTATGATCGCAGAGACCAATAACGGCGGTCTATTTCCAGTTGTAATACTGCAGAAATGGACTGGTATTCAGAACTGCCAGAGCCGTGATCGCCAGGAGCGCCAAATATAACAAAATGATTCCGACCACCGCCAGCCAGTCGCTATCTGACCGGTGTAAACCCTTGTTGACCGCTGCCATCTCTACCCCCGCCGAGGAAAAAGGATTAAGGCGGTGCTGCAGTGTTACATGGTGCAGCCAGGGCAACCATGCACGCCTTATTCTTTGATTTTCTAACCCCTTCCTCTTATCTAATAATAGTATATATATACGATCAACGATTGTAAAGCCTGATTTTGCTGGGGTGCATCAGGTATAATAAGAATTGATGGCTGGCATCGAAACGCCAGAATCAGGAGGCATCACATGGCGCATCATTTATCACCTGAAGAGAAGCAAATCCTAAAGTTAATAGAAAAAGTTGCAGAATCTGAAGAAACTCGTAAAGCCTGGGAAACGGAAATCCAGACAAATGGCCTTACCGAGGAAATTGCCGAGGGAATCCGCAAGTCCCTGACTACAGTTCCGGAAGGCGAGGTCGAGACTGGCGAAATGGCGCGCGGCCGGCTGCTGATGGAATTCACGGCACTGGTAAAACGCTGGCGTTTCGCCGATCAATCCCGGCACTTTGGCCGGCGCTAAGTTCCACAGTATATTAACAAAAAATTCCCCTCGCATCGTACCGCGAGGGGAATTTACTATCTATTCTGGAAATGCTACGCGTATTTATCGAGATTTCGGCGTCGTGTCCATTTGATTATTTCAACCCCGAAGAACAGTACAATGCTCAGTCCCACACTGACGAGTAAATCGGTCAGCGACAGGGCGGTGGTGTTGAAAATACCCTGCAGGAATGGTATGTAAATTACCGCGAGCTGCAGCAAAACCGTCAACAGCACCGCGCCGACCAGTACACGGTTGGAGAAGAACCCGATCTTGAAGGTCGAATCGGTGTCGGAGCGAACTGCCATCACATTGCCCATTTGGGCGATGGTCAGGGTGGTGAAAATCATGGTCTGCCAGGTTTCGACATGGCCGGTGGCGCGTGCGTAGATACCGGCTGCCAGCGAAACCGCCGCCAGCATCAAACCGATCAGGACGATGTCGATACCCAGCCCCCGCGCAAAGATGCTCTCAGAGGGGGAGTGGGGTTTGCGTTTCATCGTGCCTGGTTCCACCGGTTCAACCGTCAATGCCAGACCCGGCAGGCCGTCCGTCACCAGGTTAACCCACAGGATTTGCAGCGGGGTCAACGGCAGCGGGAAGCCAATAAATGGCCCGATCAGCATCACCAGCACCTCGCCCATGTTGGATGTGAGCGCGTACTTGATGAATTTGCGGATATTGTCGTAAATCCGTCGGCCTTCCTCAATGGCTGCCACGATGGTCGCGAAGTTATCGTCCAGCAGCACCATATCCGAGGCTTCTTTGGAGACATCCGTGCCGGTGATTCCCATGGCAACGCCGATGTTGGCTTTTTTCAAAGCTGGCGCATCGTTGACTCCGTCGCCGGTCATGGCAACGATGTTATTCTTTTCCTGCAAAGCCTGAACGATCTTGAGCTTATGCTCGGGGGAAACGCGGGCGAACACGCTCACATGATCCACCCGGGCTTTAATGTCCTCGATATCCATTTTGGCCAGGTCCTGGCCGGTGAGGGCGATGCTTTCGGCATCCGCGATATTGAGCTCTTTGGCAATATGCATGGCAGTCAGAGGGTGGTCGCCGGTGATCATGATCGGTCGTACGCCGGCTCCTTTGGCCACACTTACGGCATCCCGGACTTCAGGCCGTGCCGGGTCGATCATGCCCATCATTCCGATGAAGGTTAGTCTTTCTTCCACCGGTTTACCGCAGGCTGGATCGACCGGTTCATTACAGAAGCGGTAGCCTATGCCCAAAACTCGCATGCCATTTTTGGCCATATCGGCATTGGCAGCTTCGATTCGCTCGCGCCAGGTCTCATCCATGTCCACCGATTTATCGGCGACCCACACCCGTGTGGCGATATCTAATAATCCGTCCACTGAGCCTTTGGTTATGCTCAGGAAAGGAGCCGGGTTTTCCAACTGAATGATCTGGAAGGCAGATTGGGTATCGGTATTGGATTGACTTTGATCCACCGAATGGACCGTGGTCATGCGCTTGCGGTCTGAATCGAAGGGCAATTCCGCGACCCGCGGCATGGTTTTCAGCAATTCTTCTTTCCACAAGCCAGCTTTGGCGGCGGCAATGACCAATGCGCCTTCGGTTGGATCGCCGACTGAAGTGAAATTGCCCGGGTCTTCTTCGTTTTCTTCCAAAACGGCATCATTGCACAGCGCTCCGCCGACCAGCATCAATGCCAGAGCCGGTGAGATTTCTCCCAGCTTATTCGGGTCATCCCGATCCAGGCTCGGGGCATATTCTTTTACTTCTTCCAAGAAATCGATCCGGTTTTCCGCTGTGTCCACCATGGTGACGGTCATGCGGTTTTCGGTCAGCGTGCCGGTTTTATCGGAGCAGATTACCGTCACTGAACCCAGCGTTTCAACCGCCGGCAGCTTGCGGATGAGTGCTCGGCGCTGCAGCATGCGTTGGGCACCCAGCGCCAGCGCGATGGTCACAACAGCGGTCAGTCCTTCAGGGATAGCTGCCACCGCCATGCTGATACCGGTGAGCAGCATGCTGCGAAAGTCTTCGCCGCGGGCCAATCCCAGCGCAAACACAATCCCCACGATGATCAGAGCTGCTACTGCCAGACCCTTGCCGAGCTGTGCCAGCCGTTTCTGAAGCGGTGTAGGCTCGTTGCCAACCGTCTGGAGCAGATCGGCGATTTTGCCGAGTTCCGTGTTCATGCCGGTGGTGGTCACCACAGCCAGGCCGCGGCCAAAAGTGGTCACTGTGCCCATGAAGGCCATGTTAAGCCGGTCACCAATGCCAAGGTCTTCCGTATCCAACGGCTCGGTGATTTTTTCTACCGGCTCTGACTCTCCCGTCAGCACGGCTTCCATGATGCGCAGGTTGACCGCTTCGATCAAACGGCTATCTGCCGGGATGGCATCGCCGGCGTCCAGTTGGATGACGTCACCGGGAACCAGCAGGTGGGCATCCATGGTGGTCAGTTTGCCACCGCGGCGAACCTTTACCCTGGGTACCGCCATTTTTTTCAATGCCGCCATGGCCTGCTCTGCCCGGTACTCCTGGGTAAATCCCAGGATGGCATTCAGGATTACGATGATCAAAATAACAATGGCGTCGATGTATTCGTGCAGGAAGGCAGAAATGCCGGCTGCGACGACCAAAATCAACACCATCACCTCGGTGAGCTGCTCCCAGAGGATTTTCCAGGGACTTTTTAACCCCCGGTCGATCAATTCATTCGGCCCATATTGTTCCAGGCGCTGTTCAGCGACTGCTGGAGTTAATCCTGTTTGGATTTGGGTTTCAAGCTGTGTTACAGCCTCATCCACAGTTATTCGGTGCCAATCCTGCATTTTAGTCTCCTTTGGTGAAAGAATGCCAGGTGGTCGGATTAAAAAAAGACCACCAACGAGGTGATGGTCTTGCAAAACGCAGGCACACGTTTGGTTTGCCGGAAGGATCCCTTCGTAATGTCGGCAAACCATCCCTTTTCAGGGCAGCTACTCCCCAACAGAAAAAAATTTTACTCAATTGAAATTCGCCTGTCAAGGTCAAGACCTATTCTTGTCCATACAAATTCCCAGGAATCGTCTTCTTCCATGTCGCCAAACCGATCTATAACCCGACTTCGCCCAGAAATAGCCAGTAATCCGTCTCTCTGAAGCAGGACAATCTGAATACCAGGTGGGAAAGGCAGTTGGACATTTCGTTCGTATCCTATGCAGCAGCCTGATTCATTCAAGTTACCCCGTGGTATTAATAATTTCAGATTGACCTTATACCCAAGCATAACAAATTTTGAGATTCTCCGGATGATGAATTCCTCATTTTTTGGGCAATAAGCTGCGCATTTGGTCGTAAATGATCTCTGCTGCTCTTTCTGGCATCAATCGGCGCAAAAGGTCCATCAATTTAGCGTCTTTACCGACGAAGACATGGTATTTATTTTTCTCCATGCCAGCCACGATAATTTCCGCGGCGACGTTTGCGGCGATCGTCGGAATCTTTCGGGTGTTTTCGGTGGGCGGTTGCGCACTCATGGTTACTCCCGAGTTGACGGAAATATTGGTCGCTATTGCACCCGGGAAGACGGTAGTTACATGGACATTGGTTCCTTTCAACTCCGAGTGCAATCCTTCGGTGAATAGCTTAACCGCCGCCTTCGATGCCCCGTAAACGGTTTGGCCTGGAACCGGCAGGTAGCCTCCCATACTGGAGGTGTTCACGATATAAGCCTCGGGACGTTGCAGCAGGTAGGGGAGGAAGGTCTTCGTGACGTTGATCACACCCCATAAATTCACATTTAATACCCGCTCGATGTCTTTGTATTCCAGATCATTGACCAGGACGAAACGTTGAATGATTCCTGCATTATTGATGATGCCATCCACAGCGCCGTGTGCTTGAATGACTGCTTCCGGAAAAGCGGCAACCGCTTCACGATCGGTAATATTCAAAACATGCAGAGACAACCTGCCGTGAACATCGCCTGCCAGCGCTGCCGTTTCTTTCAATGTGGCCTCGTTGATATCCAAAGCGGCCACATTTGCCCCTTTTTTTAGCAGCAACAGCGTTAATTCCCGCCCCATGCCACTCCCGCCACCGGTTACGACGATGGTTTTTCCCTGAACATTCATCTTTTATCCCTTATTTACTTAATGGATGGATTTGATATTGTCAGTCATTATAGTGGAAATCAAATCCGTCAACGTTATCGGAGCGAGTGGTTTTTTGCATTTCGCCGAACTTATTCCGGAAATCATCCGGATCCTGGTTTTTTGAACGGTGGGCCAGGTTAAAACCTGAGAGCCCCCGGGGAAAATGCCAGGGGCTCTCACAAGACAGGTTTAGTTCTTACCAATAAGGCACCGCGCAGCCGCGTTTCCCTGTTTGGAGGGGACAGGTGCACACGGCACAACCGTTCGGTCATGCGCGGATGCTGGCACGCTTAATGAAAGGGCTGGAAAATTAACCCTTTTACTCGATAGTGACAGCCAATCGGCCAGTCATTGCGGCATTCATCCGTCCGGTTTTGCCCTATTACAGGCAAAACCGGACGATGTGTTTTGATTAATGAGTCGTGCGGTTGCGCAGGAAAGCCGGAATGTCGAGGTCGCTGGTATTCATGACGTGCGGCTGAAATTCGATCGGCGTAGGTGACTGCGCTGGCCGCTCAGCCCTGTTGGTCTGGCTGCTCGCCGCGATGGGCTGCGTTGCTTCCCTCGCTGCGGGGCGCGTTTCCAATAAAGGGGAGCGCCCGCTGGTGGGGCGGTCAAAGCCGGTGGCGATGACCGTGATGCGTACTTCGTCGCCCATGTTGGGATCAATCACCGCGCCGAAGATCAAATTGACATCCGGGTGAGCGGTTTCCTTGATGATCGCGGCAGCCTGGTTGACCTCGAACAGGGTCAAACTGTTGCCGCCGGTGACGTTGAACAGGATGCCGCGGGCGCCGTCGATGGTGATGTCAAGCAGCTGGCTGGAGATAGCCATTTCAGCCGCAAGGCGGGCGCGGTCTTCACCGCTTGCATGACCGACAGCCATGAGCGCAGCGCCGCCTTCAGACATAATGGCGCGCACGTCAGCGAAGTCCAGGTTGATCATGCCCGGCACAGTAATCAGTTCGGAGATGCCCTGAATGCCCTGGCGCAGCACGTCGTCAGCGGTCTTGAAGGCTTCGGTCAGGCTGACCTTCTTGTCCACGATCTGCAGCAGCCGGTCATTGGGGATGACAATCAATGTATCGGCGTGTTCTTTTAATTTGGTGATGCCAATTTCAGCCGATTGCTGACGGCGTGAACCTTCGAAGGTGAAGGGGCGGGTGACGACGCCGATGGTCAGCGCGCCAACTTCCTTGGCAATTTGGGCTACGATCGGGGCAGCGCCTGTACCGGTGCCGCCGCCGAGGCCGGAGGTCACGAAGACCATGTCGGAGCCCTTCAGCACTTCGTACAATTCTTCAGCGGACTCTTCGGCAGCCTTGCGGCCAACCTCTGGATTTCCGCCCGCACCCAGCCCGCGGGTGCCTTTATCGCCAATCCGGACGCGGGTTGGTGCTTTGGAGAGCAGCAGCGCCTGAGCATCGGTATTGACGGTGATGAACTCAATTCCGCTCATCCCCTCATCGATCATTCGATTGACGGCGTTGCATCCTCCGCCTCCCACGCCAATTACTTTGATGCGGGCAAACGATTCTGCTTGTTGACCATAATTACTTTCCATTTTATCCTCCGCTATAACCTGTCTTGTGTGATGGGTTGAATGAACATCGTTCTTGCACTTCTCCAGATACCATTAAGGGAGCAATCGACGCAGAAAGTCTTTGAGCTTGTCCGAGTCCAATAATCCTCCTTTGGGGGTGCGCCGCCTTTCGTGGCTCAAGCCGGTTTCGCTCATCAGCATGGCCCAATGAAGCAGGCCGACACTGGTGGAATACGCCGGCGAGTGCAGCTGGTCAGTCAGACCGACCAGATTCTCGGGGCGCGCCACACGGACTGGAAGTCCCATGACCGAGCTAGCCAGGGTGCGAATCCCGGGCAGCAGGCTCGATCCGCCAGTCAACACCATGCCTGCCGGCAGCAGGCCGTCATAACCGGAGCGCTTGATCTCCTGTAAAACCAGTTGGAAGATCTCCTCCACGCGCGCTTCGATGATATGGGCAAGTTCACGGCGGTTCATTTGAGCCGGGCCTTCCTGTCCAAATGAGCGCACATTGATCACGTCGCTCTCGGCAACTTCCGATTCCACCGCGTGACCGTACTTTTTCTTGACTTCCTCGGCCTGGTCGATTGGCAGACGCAGACCGTGGGCAATATCCGATGTGATGTGGTTACCGCCGACTGCCAGCACCATGGTGTGCCAGATATCGCCGTCAATGTAGATAGCCAGGTCGGTGGTGCCGCCGCCAATGTCGCACACGATGGCGCCCATTTGGCGTTCGGTTTCAGAGAGTACCACTTCGGCCGAAGCCAGCGGGTTGAGGACGAATTGCGAGGCTTCCACGCCGGCTGCCTGGACGCACTGGCGCAGGTTTTCGACGGTCGATTCGGCCGCTGTGATGATATGCGCCTCGACTTCCATGCGGTAGCCGTGCATGCCGATGGGGGTGCGGATGCCGTCCTGACCGTCCACCACAAAACTACGCTGGATCACATGGATGATCTGGCGGTTATGCGGAATGGCGACAGCCTGAGCGGCCTCGAGTGCGCGGGCGATATCCTGCTCATCGATGACGCCGCCGGAGATGCCGACCACGCCGCGGCTATTGACCGAGGCGACGTGCGACCCGGCCAGGCTGACCAGCCCGGAGGTAATTTCCAAACCCGAGGTGCGCTGGGCTTTCTCGATGGAGCGGGCAATGGATGTGGAAGCGGCAGCCAGGTCAACGATGGTGCCCTTGCGGATACCCTGGGAAGGCTCGATGCCCACACCCAGGATGCGCAGATTGCGTTCATTCTCCACGCGGGCAACCAGGGTGCATACCTTGGTTGTGCCGATATCAATACCAACTACAAATGGTTCGTCCATGTTGGGCTCCACCTATCTATAAAACGGTGCGTTGATGAATTCGACGCTGATCATGTCTTGCGGAAAGATGCCTTGTTGTTCCAAATGCGTGATGATGGCGGTATACATGGACAACTTGAGATCAAAATCTGTCAGATCTCGACCAATATAGACATCCCAGCCACGTGGATCTTCCCAACCTAGACCATTCAGAGAATTATAGACGAGTTTAGAATCGGGGGGAATCATGGTTTGGAGGTCAATCATGCGTTTGAGGATTTGCGGGTCGACCTGACGGCCCCAAACCTCAACCGGGGCTGCGACCGCTACAGCGCCAGTGCTTTCCGCGGTTGGCGCGGAAGTTGATACAGAGGCGCTCTGTTCCAACGGCAGCAGCGGAGGCTGTCCGTCTGAGCCGATGGTCAACAATTGACCGGGCTCGCCGCGCGGCGGCAGAATGACGCCGTTGGCGTCGACCCAGTAGACAGTATCACCGCCGTTCCAGGCAACAGCAGGTTGCAATTCGGTGACCTGTATATGGACCTCGGCAGGCAGTCCAACCTGGACCTTGACGCTGCCAAGCTCGGGGAAAGCTTTTTCCAGAGCGGAACGGGCTGCTTGCGGGTCAAAGGCCACAATTTGAATTCCCTGCACATCCAAAACCGCCTGGATGTCGCCGGCAGTCAGGCGCGAGATGCCGTCGATGCTTACTTCGGAAATTTGAAAGGTCGGAGAGAATGCCAACGCGTAGATCACCAGGGCGGCAAAAACCACAATAATGGCGGAGAAGAACCGTCCGCCCGCGCCGATGAATGGCAGGGCTGGCAGGCGCAACTCGGCGCCGGAAGCACCCAGGGCGTAAAAGTACTGCCGTTTTACCCGGCTGCGGCTGTTAGCCTGCATGGGACGGGCGGCGGCAAAAGCATCACTGCGGACGATCACAGGCTGCGATCGGACGGGGTGACTGGCCGCCTGCCGCGATTGGCTCGTACGGGCGGTGCTACGCTCGGAGCGGCGCTGGCGCACGAGATCAGAACGGTTAATCGAGGGCAGCGTCTTTTCGGCTCTCATGGATTCCTCCTGTACTCGAATTCAGTGTGATCGCGTTCCGCTTTGCGTTGCAAGGCCAGGTCCACCAGACGCTCGATGAGCGCCGGGTAGGGCAGGCCGCTGACTTCCCAAAGCTTGGGATACATGCTAATTCGAGTAAATCCTGGAATAGTGTTGACTTCACTGATGTAGATTGTCAGGTCATCGGCGTTGACGAGAAAATCGACCCGGGCCATGCCGGCGCAATCAATGGCGCGGTAGGCTGCCACCGCAATCTGCTGAATTTCAGCGGTCTTGTTTGCGGGCAACGGGGCCGGGATCAATAACCTTGAATTTTCGGAGAGATATTTGGCCGAGTAAGTGTAGAAATCCTCGCCCGGGACCACCTCGCCGGGAATGGAAGCCTGCGGCTGGTCATTGCCGAGCACGCTGACTTCGATCTCGCGGGCATTGGACAGTCCTTTTTCGATGATAATGCGGCGGTCGTAGCGCGCAGCTTCCATCAGGCCCTCGTAAATGTCCGCGCGCGAGCGGCATTTGGTGATGCCAACGGACGAGCCCAGGTTGGCAGGTTTGGTAAATAATGGATAGGCCGAGATATTTTCCGCCGCTGTGATGACCTTTTCAATCTCGCTTTCGACCTGATTCCGTGTGAAGACTAACGCCGGTAAAATCGGCAGGTTGTTGGCCAGCATGACGGATTTGAAAACGCCTTTATCCATGCCGACCGCGCTGCCCAGCACACCTGCGCCGACATAAGCAATGCCGGCTAATTCGAACATTCCCTGCAAAGTGCCATCTTCGCCAAAGGTGCCGTGAAGTGCCGGGAAAACCACATCAAGGTCGGCATATTTTTCCAGCGAGTCAGTGCCGGCAGCGCTTGAATGGCGGTAAAGGCAGTTGTGACCGGGTTCCGGCAGCAGCGTTACCGGCTCGAGCTGGCCCAGGTCGCCGGACTCAAGGGCAATCAACGCCTGTGCGCCAGCGTACCACCGGCCGGCGTGATCAATGGCGATCTGAATGACGTCAAAGCGCTCGGGATTGAGATTGGCGAGAATCGAACGCGCCGACTGGAGCGAAACTTCGTGTTCGCCCGAGCGGCCGCCGAAAAGTACGCCAATCCGTGTTTTTGCTGTCATCCAGAGATCCTCTTTTCTACCAATTGCGTTTCACCGTCCCACTCCCCAACGGGTTCGATTTCCAATTCCAGCATGACGCCGAATTTCTCGTGAACCGTGCGGCGTACCTGCTGGATGAGCTGCCAGTAATCGCTGGCAGTGGCTGACTCATCATTGACAAAGAAATTTGCGTGAACCTGGCTGACCTGCACCCCGCCTACCCGTGTACCTTTAAGCCCCGCCGCTTCGATCAGCCGCCCGGCGTAATCGCCTGCCGGATTTTTGAACATGGAGCCCAGGCTGGCACCGGGGGGTTGGCTGCTGCGGCGTTTGGCCGACATTTCCGCGATGGTGCCTTTAACGGTTTCCTCGCTGCTGGGCTGCAGCCGCAAACGGGCTGCCAGAATGACGGCCTGACCCGGATTTTTCTTAAGAACACTGCTGCGGTACTCGTACTGCATCCGATCAGGAGTCCAGAACTGCCGTCCATCTACCGGATGCAAGATTTCTGCCAAAATCAGGGCTTGCTGCATGTCGCCGCCAAATGCGCCGGCATTGCCATACAATGCTCCGCCCAGCGTACCGGGAACGGTGGCTGCCCATTCCAACCCGCTGAAGCCGCGCAAGGCTGACCGGCGGGCGATGGTGCCGAGAATGGCGCCAGATTCAGCCCACACCGATGGCGGATTGCTATTGGCATCCACCTTGATCTGGTGTGCGCGGTTCAAAATAACCACACCCTCAATCCCCTGGTCGCTGACCAACAGGTTGGCGCCGCTGCCAAGGATGAAGAAGGGTACATCCAGCTGCCATAGAACCCGGACGGCCTTTTCCAACTCTTCACCGCTGCCTACCGCCAGCATGGCGGCAGCATTGCCGCCGACCCGCGCGGTGGTATAGCTGGACATGGGCACATTTTCTTGTAAATGTGCGCCCAGCTGCTCGCGCAGGGCTTGAATCGGGAGGCGGCTTAGCGGTTTGGCCATCATTGGACGGTTAGAGATTCTTGATCCTTTCAATCAAGCGAGCCAGTGTGGAGTCAGGCGGCAGCAACGGTTTGAGCGCTTCAGCGTGTAACTCCGGGAATGACGCATACGAAGCCCCTGGAGTGGATTCATTCGTTTCAGGCCGCAGCCCCTTCGTGGTTTTGAGGGAGGTGAAGCGGATCGACTTTTGGTTTTTAGGCATGGCTGTCCTCCACGCTTTTGAGTTCGGCAAAGACCGCGGCGCTGATTTGGTCGGCGTCACCGGCGGAGAGGACCAGCAATACGTCGCCGGGCTGCAACTGTTCCAGCAGGTATTCGGTCGCGGTTGGCAGGGTAGGGGCAAAATAGGCGGCGGGATAGTGCATGCTTTCGACGATTGCCGCGGATGAGAAGCCCTGCCCATGTTCGCGCGCGGCGTAGACTTCTGTGACCACCACCTGGTCCGCCAGCTTTAGTGCCTCGATAAAATCCTCCAGCAGCGTGACGGTGCGCGAGTAGGTG
>DATBWK010000085.1:0-11745 GCA_036514835.1 Bellilinea sp. | reverse complement strand
GAACATGCCAAAACACTGGCAGCCTTTGCCGCTCAAGCTGGACTGGCGTTACATAACGCCTCCTTATTTGCTGAAACCAGCGAACTGCTGCAACGGGAACAGCGGCTGAATGGCATTCTGCAAATGATCGGCAGCTCGCTTGATCTCTCGGTGGTGCTGAATGATATTCTGAGTGCAAGTTGCGAGTTGATCGGTGCCGACGCCGGAATTCTTGGCTTGCTGGATGCTCGAGGGGAAACCATCACCGCCGTCAATCATCATAATCTCGATCTTATAAACCAAATTCCAGTCATGCAGCACGGTGAAGGAATTTCGTGGGATGTGATCGATGGGGGCAAAGCCATTCTGCTGGACGATTATTTCACACATCCCAGCGCGCGACAGGCACTCAAGCCAGCCGGCATCCATTCAGCTTTATGTGCCCCGGTGCGTTCCGGCACAGAAATCCTGGGGGTGCTGACATTTTACACAACCGTTCCGGATAAGAAATTTCAACCGCGCGACCTGCAACTCGCTGAAGCAATTGGGCGCGAAGCCGGCGTATCCATCCAAAACTCGCGGTTGTTCACCTCCGCCCGCCGCCGTGCAGAAGAAGCCGAGACAGTCCGCGAGGCTGCCAGCGCTGTTTCATCCGCACTCGAACTGAACTGGGTGCTCGATCAGATCATCACCAATTTGGAAAAAGTAGTGCCATTTGATTCCTGTGCCGTCTTTTTGCAGGAGTCTGACCGGCTGCGGATTGTGGCTGCTCGCGGCTTTGCCGACCCGGTCAAAGTGCTTGGACAATCGTTCACCTTGGAAAATCCCTTAACCACGAATGCATTCCAAACCCGGAAAGCGGTGATTTTGGCAGATGCCAGCCAGGAACCTTTATTCGCGGGTTGGGGCGATGCCGCCCATGTACGCGGCTGGATGGGTGTACCTTTGTTCGTACGCGGCACCATCATTGGGCTGTTGACCATCGACAGCCGCACGGTAGGTGCTTACGACGAAGATGACGCAAGCCTGGCTCAGACATTTGGCAATCAGGCCGCAGTAGCTATTGAAAATGCGCGCCTGTTCGAAAAAGTACAACATCTGGCGATCACTGATCCGCTGACAGAGTTGTACAATCGCCGCCATTTCTTTGAGCTGGCGCGTCGAGAGTTCTATCGCGCACGGCGCTACGGTACTCCCATGTCAATGCTAATGCTGGATGTGGACGACTTGAAGCTGGTGAACGATACTTTTGGCCACCAGATCGGAGACCAGCTGGTCGAGTTCATCGGAGCCCAATGCCGCAATCAGCTGCGCCAGGTCGATATTCCCTCCCGTTATGCCGGAGATGAGTTCATCATTGCCCTGCCAGAAACCACGCTGGCTGGCGCTATTCAAGTCGCTCAGCGTATTCGCGAACAAACCTCGCAAGGTTTTATGGCAGACGGGCAAAATTTGGTGCCAGCGGCTGTCAGCATTGGCGTTAGCGAAATGGATTCTGGCTGCTTTTCGCTCGAGACGTTAATAAATCGGGCAGACCAGGCACTTTACTCCGCCAAACAGGCCGGTAAAAATCAGGTGGTTGCCTGGCAAGTGGGCCAATTTGGGCCGAACCCGCAGCACGAAGTAAACCCCCAGAAATCGCTTTGACGACATCATTCCGGAAAGGGTGGAAAACCGCTGCGTCCTGCGGAGTTTTGCCCGCGAGATTTAGCCGGTTAAGGTAACCGGCATTCAACACGTCGAACATCCGGTTGGCAGTTTTTTGGACTTATAGGCTACCAAATTCTGGATGTTATTTCCAGCCCTGTTGAATTTCCTAACCGGTATAATTGGAACATCCCTTAACGCTAGTGAACAACTTAAAATACTGTTATGACCGATTCCTATGACCGCCTGGCTGACTACCTCGATGACCTTCCGGCTGGCTATCCGCGCACGGAAAGCGGCGTTGAGCTAAAAATTCTGCGCAAGTTATTCTCACCCATAGAGGCTGACCTGGCCTTGCATTTAACCCTGCTCAATGAAAAAGCACAGGTTGTAGCTTTCCGTGCCCGCCTGCCACTGGAGCAGGTATCCTCCATGCTGGAAAATATGGCGCATAAAGGCCTGGTCAGCGTGCAATATTCCGACGGGAACCCGTCGGCGTATTCCATCAGTCAGTTTGTGGTGGGATTCTGGGAAGATCAGGTCAACCGGTTGGATCGGGAGCTGGTGGAATTGTTCGAGCAGTATGCTCCCCAGTACTTCAAGCACGGCCCCTGGACCAGCGTTCCCCAGCTGCGCACCATCCCGGTCAATGAAACCATTCCCGTGACTTCGGCGGTCATGGCTTACGAACGAGCCGAGCAGATTATTCGCGCTAACACATTGTTTGCCGTCCGCAATTGTGTCTGCCGGCAGGAACACCGGTTGTTGGATAATAATTGCGGCAAGCCTCTGGAGACTTGCCTGTCCTTTGGCAATGCGGCTGCGAACACAGCTAAAAGCGGCAAAGGCCGGCTTATTTCCCAACAGGAAGCGCTTACCATCCTCCACACGGCTGAACGGCAAGCGCTGGTGCTGCAGCCGGCTAATTCGCAGAACCCGGCTTTTTTATGCGCCTGCTGTGGCTGCTGCTGCGGGGTTTTGCGCAACATTAAACACCACGCCAAACCGGCTGATCTGGTTGCCAGTGCGTATACCGCCCTTCACGATGCTGACTTGTGCATCGATTGCGGCGTCTGCCTCGAACGCTGCCAGATGGAAGCACTCACTGAGCAGCAAGGTACCATTTCCTTCAACGCCGACCGTTGTATTGGCTGTGGGTTATGCGTCAGCGAGTGCCCAACGGGTGCCATGACCCTGGTGCGTAAGTCCGCATCCGAGCAGCCGAAAATTCCCCTCAACACCTTGCACACCTATGTCAAAATGGGTTGGCAGAGTAAAAAAATGACGCCTGGCAGTCTGGTAAAACTGGCGCTTAAATCCAGTGTGGACCGGGTGCTGACACTTCGGCACAAGTAATCCCGACCGTCCTTCGGTGGTTTGACAGGCCAAAGTGAATAGGATAGACTACTTAAATGGTCAATAAATGGCCATGGGGTTGGCGTCGTCCAAGGATTGCGGAGCGGACACTTTGAATGGAACCGACTATCTTGGCCTGTTAAATAACCACATCGACATCACACGCGTCCCGTTTAGCGACCGGGGGTCCCGCTTGCTGGTATTTCGTTACCCGCAGTTGAGCGGCCTGTACGTCAAGCTGGCAGAACGCTTGACTCAACTTGATAGCGATATCGAGGCATACCTGCACCGCCCGCCGTTTATTCAGGGGTTGTACCTCACCGACGAGACCGGTACTGAACTGGATTTCGAAGTGGAATCCAGTCCGATGCTGATCACGCTGCATACCCGCATGGGTGATTTCTACCTGACATTCCAGGATGAGCGGACCCTCACATTTGGCTTTCCCCCCGATCTGCGCGCCGGGATGCGTTTCCGAGTTTTTCCACAATTCTGGAAGAGCACACCTCAGGGCGGCAAGTTCATGTCGGTACGCAATGTGACGTATTCGACCACTGGCGTGCTGGAAAAGAACCAGATTACCCCGGTGGAAGGCGGTTACGAGGTCGACCTGCTGGTATCGACCGGGCAGGACTGCGCCGTAAACATCAGCATCCAGCCGGCACATCAGCACCCGCACGAGATGCGGCCCTTTTCGATGGCACTACAAGCCTCGACCAAACGCTGGCATGCCTGGTTCGACCGTATCCCATTGGTGGAAAAGAAATATCAGCGTACTTACGCATACGCCTGGTGGATTATGGCGAATAATTTGATCAGCCCGCAGGGGATGGTCACACTGGAAGCCATGGCGCCATCCAAGCTCAATTATGTAGGCCTGTGGTTGTGGGACAATGCGTTGCATGCCCTGGCTTACCGGCATGTGGATGCAGAATTAGCCCGTAACCAGATTCGCTCCATGCTGGCGCATCAGCTCCCCAACGGCATGCTGCCGGACGCGATTTTTGATGATGGCGTGGTTGCCAGCATCGATCATCCGTTCACCGGTGAAGTAACCAAACCGCCCATTCTTGCCTGGTCCGCCCTCAAGTTGCATGAAATCGATCCAAATTTGAATTTTTTGCAGGAGATTTATGTTCCACTGGTGCGCTTGAACGCCTGGTGGTTCTCCATGAATGATGACGACTCCGACGGTCTAGCCCAGTACAACCACCCTTATTCCTCCGGGTTGGATGACTCTCCACTGTGGGACGAAGGTATGCCGGTGGAATCGCCGGATCTGAATACCTACCTGCACATTCAAATGATCTGCCTGGCGCAAATTGCCGAGAAATTAAATATGGAATCGGAAGCGGCAATGTGGCGCAGACGGGCTGCATCGTTGGTGCAGCGCATGATTAAAGATTTCTGGGATCCCCAGGCGGGGCTGTTCTGGGCGCTCAAGGATGAGAAACCGATTAAGGTGGTAACACCTTTCAACCTGCTGCCCCTGTGGACCGGCTCTCTGCCGCAAGAAATTACGACCCCGCTGCTGGAGCACTTGAAAAATCCGGATGAATTTTGGAGCGCCTACGGCTTGCCTACGGTAGCGCGCAACGACCCGCATTACGATCCTGAGACCATGTGGCGCGGGCCGGTGTGGGCTAATGTCAATTACTTTTTTGTCGAAGCGCTGCAGAAAATCGGCAAAATGGATTTTGCGGCAGAATTGCGGCGCCGCACGCTAGACCTGGTGGCGGCTCAGGGCGATATCTACGAGTATTACAATCCCGAAACCGGCCAACCTCCGCCGCGGGCTGCCAATGTCTTTGGCTGGACCTCCGCGATTTTTATCGATTTAGCCATCCAGGCGCACCAGGAAAACGGAAAAGAAAAGAGCAAGGAATGATCAAGCCCGATGGTTTAAACCATCCGCTGAGCGCCAAAGAAGAACAGCCGTTGGAACGCAGCATCATGGTCGTATCCAACCGCGGACCGGTCAGCTTCTCGCAGGACGAACAGGGTCAGCTGCAAATTCAGCGCAGCGGAGGCGGCCTGGTCACAGCATTAACAGGCCTGGCGCAGAACATGGAAATAACCTGGGTGGCAGCTGCCCTGAATGACCTGGAAAATGCCTGGGAATACGGTCCGCTTTCTCTGGGCGAAGGCCAACCGTCATTGAATTTACAATTGGTGCCGCTCTCCAAGGAAATTTACGAAGGGTATTACAACGTTATTTCCAACCCGTTGCTTTGGTTTTTGCAGCACTCCATGTGGAATTTCATCACTGCCCCCAACATCACCCGTGCCACCTGGGATTCCTGGGAGCAGGGTTACGTGGCAGCCAATAACAGTTTTGCCAACGCCATTGCCCAGAGGTTGAATGCTTCCCCAAATCCCGTTTTGGTCATGCTGCAGGACTATCACATGTATCTAGTGCCGCGCATGCTGCGCACCATGCTGCGCCGCCGCCGCAATTACACCTTGACCCACTTTGTACACATTCCCTGGCCGGGTTCGGAGGAGTGGGGATTCCTGCCAGGCGGTATGCGCCAACCGATTCTGGAAGGGTTAACGGCTGTAGACCTTGTCGGCTTTCAAACGCGCGAGGACAGCCTGAACTTTCTGCGCACGGTGGAGACTTTTTTGCCGGATGCGCATGTCAGCTACGGGCACAGACATATCGCTTACCGCAATCATGTGACGCATATCCGCGATTTTCCCATATCGGTGGATGTTGACGCCGTTAATCGGCTGGCTGAATCGATCGAAGTTCAGCAATTGGCAGCCCAACTGGAAGTTGAAATTGGCGACTTTCAACTGATTGTGCGGGTGGACCGCACTGAGCCAAGCAAAAACATCGTGCGCGGCTTCCAGGCTTTCGGTGAAATGCTCGACCTGCATCCCGAGCATTGCGGCCGGGTAAAATTTTATGCACTGCTGGTTCCCTCACGTCTGGATGTAGTGGAATATCAGAATTACCACGACGAGCTGACTGCCGCCGCCGGTTGGATCAATTCGCGCCACGGTACCAGTGAATGGGAACCGGTGCGCATTCTGACCGGCGAGAGCTATCCGCGGGCCATCGCTGCGCTGCAACTGTATGATGTGCTGCTGGTCAATTCCATCGCCGACGGCATGAACCTGGTAGCAAAAGAAGGCCCATTGGTGAATCACCGCGACGGGGTGGTGGTGCTCTCTGAGCGTACCGGCGCACGTCAGCAGCTCGAGCCTGGCGCGCTGGTGATCTCGCCGTGCGACGTCTATGGCACTGCCGAAGCGCTGCACCAGGCCTTGACCATGCCGGCTGAAGAACGGGCAGTTCGGGCGTCGCGCTTGCGTCACATCGTGGAAGACCACGATATTAATGATTGGATAACCGGTCAATTGGATACCCTTCGCTCCCTCCGGCTATAATCCTGAATTATGATGAGGTCGCCCAAATGACTTTCCACACCGCCCTGCTGCATTACGCCGCTCCCCCCGACATTGGCGGGGTTGAAGCTGTGCTGCAGGCACAGGCACGCTTGCTGATAAAAGCGGGTCTACCAGTGACGGTAATTGCCGGCACTGGTGAAGCTTCAGCCTTGCCTGCCGGCTGCGAGTTGATTCTGATCCCGGAAATGAGCACGCAGCACCCGGAGATTTTGCAAGCTGCTGCTGTGCTGGAGCGCGGACAGGTCCCGCCTGAATTTGAGTCCATAACCCAGCGACTGGTCAACGCACTGCGGCCGGTGGTCGCTCGTTTTGACCGTCTGCTAGTGCATAACGTTCTGACCAAACATTTCAACCTGCCGCTAACCGCCGCATTGTTCCGCTTGATGGATGAAGGCGCTGCCAAAGGTGTGATCGCCTGGTGCCATGATCTCTCCTGGAGCAGCCCAACCTCGCGCAGCAAGGTCTTCGACGCTTACCCCTGGGTTTTGCTGCGCACTGCCCGCCCGGAAATCAGCTACGTAGCGGTATCGATGCAGCGCAAGAAAGAGATCATCGATACTTTCTGGCTGCCGGCCGAAAAAGTTCAGGTGATCTATAACGGAGTCGATGTGGAAGAACTCCTCGGTATTTTGCCGGATACCGCTGCCCTGGCTGCCCGCCTGGATCTTTGGACAGCTGACCTGGTGCTTGTAATGCCTGTTCGCGTCACCCGCGCCAAAAATATCGAATATGCACTGGATTTGATGATGGCCTTCAAGCGCAACGGTATCCGCGCCCGGTTGGTGATTACCGGTCCGCCGGATCCGCACGACGCCAGCAGCGGCTCGTACTTCGCTGAACTGCTTGACCTGCGCCGCCGCCTGGATCTCGTGGATGAACTTCGCTTTGTGTATGAATCAGGTACCAGCCCAGACCAGCCTTTGCTGATCGATCAGCGCACAGTGGCGGAGCTGCTGCGTTTGAGCGATGTGATGTTCATGCCCAGCCACCACGAGGGTTTTGGCCTGCCGGTCCTGGAAGCCGGTCTGGCGGGCATTCTGGTTGTCACCACAGCCGTGCCGGCAGCGCGGGAAATTGCACTGGAGGACGCCTTCGTGTTTTCGTTGACGACCTCGCCGGATATGCTGGCGCAGCAGCTGCAAAACTGGCTGGAAGAAAATTCTCAGTACCAGCTGCGCCGCCGTGTCCGACGCGATTTCACCTGGGATGCCATTTTTCAGCGCCAGATCCTCCCGCTCCTCGAGGGCGTCCGTTGAGCTCTGGCGCCTGGGAGGAATTCAACCAGTGTCTGGCTAAAGCCAGTCAGGTGCGCTTATTTTTGGATTATGACGGCACCTTAGCCAACTTTGCCTCATCCCCGGATGTGATCCAACAGGATCCGGCTTTGATCGCTTTGTTGAGCCGCCTGGCAGGCCAGGAAAAATACCAGCTGGCAGTGGTCAGCGGACGCAGCCTGCCGCACCTGTTGGAATTGCTGCCGTTTGGCGGCTTGCTGCTGGCGGGAACCTACGGCCTGGAAATACAGCTGCCAGACGGCACCCGAACTGCCGCGCTCGTATACGATCAGGTGCGCCCGATGATGGAGCGGGTCAAACCGGTGTGGCAGCAGGTACTGGACGGGCAGCACGGGTTTTTTCTGGAGGATAAGGGTTGGGCGCTGGCAATGCACGCGCGCTTTGCAACCCCTGAGGATGCGGTGCAAGTGTTGGAGCACGCCCAGAAAGCGGTCGAGGCGCTCTCGCCCGGTCCGGCTTATGCCATAGAACGCCGACCGCGTTTTTTGGAAATTTACCCGGTTGAAGCCAGCAAAAGCCGCTCAATTGAGTATATCCTTACAAAATACACCCCGCCTGGTGCACTGCCGGTCTTTGCCGGGGATGATTACCACGACGAAGAAGCATTCTCAGTGGTTCAATCGGCGGGGGGCTTTTGCATTCGCGTTGGGCCGGATGGAATTCCTACTCGCGCCCAATTCCAGCTGAAAGGCCCGGTGCAGGTGCGCCAGTGGCTGGCTGGCTTACTCACCGATTAAATTCAAACCTCGATTTCGGCGACTGAACCGACCACCATCTGCGGTTGGAATGGGTAATCACTGATCTGCTCCCGGCTGGTTGAGCCGGTCAGCACCAAAATGGTTCCCAGCCCGGATTGAATGCCAGCGACCACATCGGTGTCCATGCGGTCGCCGATCATGGTGGTATTCTCGGAATGGACGCCCAGGTGATTCAAAGCCGCGCGCATCATAAAGGGGTTAGGCTTGCCGATAAAGAACGGTGTGCGGCCGGTGGCTTTTTCGATCAGGGCTGCCATGGAACCGGTTGCCGGCACAATGCCTTTGTCGGTCGGGCCGGTGGGGTCGGGATTGGTGGCGATGAAGTGCGCGCCGGCAGCGACCAGGCGCACCGCGCGGGTGACTTGCTCGAAGTTGTAGCTGTTGGTCTCGCCAAGTACCACGTAATCCGGCTCGAAATCGGTCATGATGTAGCCGACCTCGTGCAGCGCCACCATCAAGCCGCTTTCACCGATGGCGAAGGCTTTGCCGCCGGGTTTTTGAATATTGAGGAAGCGGGCGGTAGCCATGGCTGAGGTGAAAATGTCGTCTTTGGTGATCGAAAGGCCAATGCGCTGCAGGCGGTGCGCCAGATCGAGCGGGGTCAGCAGCGGGTTATTGGTCAGCAAAAGGAATTTGATTTCCCTGGCACGCAGGCGCTCGATAAACAGATCTGCGCCGGGGATCAGCGTGTTGCCTTTAACCAACACACCGTCCATATCAATTAAATAATTGGTTTTACTCAATGAAACCTCTATGGATTAATGCCGGGCAAACGAGGATTACCCCATATCGCCTGGCGAGATCACCTTAATGTCGCCGATCAATGAGGTCACTTCGACGGTCACTTTGCGTTCAGCCTGGGTGAAATTCGGGGTGGAAAACGCGACGCTGTTGAGGAAATTGTCTTGCTTGGCGCCCATCCATTTGACCGAGTTAATCAAGCCGCCGGCAATCAATGCCAGCCCCATGTTCGCGCCGGGTCGTAAAACAATATCGCCAACCAGCGAGTAGATGCGGATATGGGTTTCGCCGGCGGGAATCTCTGCCAGGGTGAAATCCAGTTTGACCTCGCCGATCCCTGACCAAATTTCACCGGACTTGACCAGCCAGGCGCCGCTGCGTTTGTACTCTCCAAGGACGTTGAATTCCGCGGCGGAGCCATCTTTGATCATGCGCGGGCGCGCCAGCACCCACAGACCCAGCAGGATCAACCCGGCGGGGAAGCAAAAATTGCCAAAATCGACGCCGGTGAGGTTGCTGACCAGCGCCAGCACCCCAAAGATGATCAAAAGGATACCCAGGACCATAAAACCGCTTTTGCGCATACATCCCTCCCGCTTGTGTGAACGTGCGTGCCTCTATTACGATATCAGAAACAGGCGGGTTTGCCAAGACGCAGGCAGGATGAACCCTTCAGGTATCGTAAACCGATATTCAGTATACGGAAAGGTTGGTGGGAGGTTGCCGGGAGCTTCAATATAGTCTTAATATTTCTACGATTATTTTTCACTTCTTTTTAACAACTCTGCTAAACTGGTAATAATTCCCTAACTCTTTCGTGAATTTTCAACTATGCCTCGGATTTCACTGCGATTGGCGATCATCATCCTGCTTTTAGCGAGCTGGTTAACAGTTCCGCGTGTGAAGCACGCTCAAACCCAGGCGCAATCCCCATTACCCATTTATCTGATCGTCGCTCCGGACAGCTTCGCTGATGAACTCGCCGGGTTTATGGAGTCGCAGCAAACGCGCGGCTTTGATGTGCAATCGGTTTGGCTTGTCCAACCATACGATAGGGATACGATAAAATCTGACATTCTGGCTCAAACTCCCCGGCCAAAATATGTATTCCTGGTCGGCGATTCCGATCTGATCCCGACCTGGCCGGTAACCCTCGCCTCCAACGAGGAGACACAAACCGACCTTTACTACACCACATTTGATGGACCTGAGGATATTGTCCCGAACACTATTCTTGGCCGTCTGCCAGTTCACACGGAGAGCGAGCTGACCGCATACCTGGCAAAATTGGCAGAATATTATCAGATCGATTGGTATCCAGAATGGATGAAGAAGATTTCCTTCGTAGCCACCAACGATTTAGCCTTTGGCGATGATGTGGAGGCAAGTTTCGAAAGAATCATCGAGTCGTACACCGATCCGAATGATTACACCGGCACTTTTACAGGCCATGAAGGTAGTACGGCATCAACCGTTGGAGGTGATCGGCTGTTTCCGGAATCATACCAAGCTGATACTGAAGATGTCTTAACCGCATTAGATGATGGACGCGTAGCAATGTTCTTTAACGGCAGAGCTAAGGCAACCAGTTTTGAGTGGCGCTCTGGTCCGTGGTTAAGTACCAGTCAAGTTAATAATCTCGCCAGTCCACCTGTCCCCCTGGTAGCGGCCTTTGCGCCAAACACAGCTGATTTTTCCGTAGGCGCATCGATGGCAGACGCCTGGATTCTCAATCCTGAATCCGGTGCTTTGACGTATATAGGTGCCACAGCTGAAACGGGTGTTATCCGGGACTCGTTATTAATGGAGGAGGTCATTGGAGGATTATTTTCCAATTACGCCGTTCCATTGAGCATTGGAGAAGCTTTTCAGGTTGGACTTTATTCAGTTTATGATGCTGATAAAGTCCAAGAATATTTTATAACCTATCAATTATTCGGCGATCCATCCCTCACCATCCGGTTCCCCGAGGGCGCACTCCTGACTGCTCCTTTCTCTCATTTCATCGCTCCCTGGGGTGGAACCATTACGCTGCCTGTCACCATAAAAAATGTCGGTCCGACTGAAGCAACGTTTAGCATAAAGATCGATGCTGGATATCCTTATCCAACGCTTCCAGTGCCAAATCCATTTAATATTACCCTCCCACCAGGTGGAGAAGCCAAATTATTAATTGTGATTGATGTCCTCGGTCTTCCGGTGATGACCTCAGATACCATCAATATAACCGCCTCGTACACAAAAACCCTGGACGAAATTATTACTACGAAATTAGCTGTCACCTTCCAGGTCTTCAAACCTTCCCTTTTCCTGCCGATTATTAATCGCTAAATCCCATGGCGGGTTATTCATCCGTTGCGCGCGTAGGTTGGTATAATTTTTTAACCAGCCGGTGCAAGGCTATGCGCGGCTGGATTGAGGGAGCAGCCACGCCATGACCCCAGAAGAGACTTTCCGCTGCCCGCACTGCGGTCAGCCGCACCCGGCGGGCACCACCTACTGCCCGATCAACGGCTTGCCTATAGGAATCACCGACACCCAGCCCAATCTGT
>DATBWK010000084.1:0-4299 GCA_036514835.1 Bellilinea sp. | reverse complement strand
CTATGAATTTGAAGCGCAGCCGTTTGGCCTGCATCTGTATCACTGCCACGTGATGCCGCTTAAAAAACACATCCATCGCGGGCTGTATGGCACCTTCATTATTGATCCACCCGGCGGACGCGCCCCGGCGCAGGAGCTGGTGATGGTGATGAACGCCTTCGATACCAATTTTGATAACGAGAACGAAGTTTACGCGGTTAATACAGTTGCCTTCCATTATGCCCGCCATCCGGTTCAAGTTAAGGTGGGCGAGTTGATTCGCATCTACCTGACCAATTTAACCGAGTTCGATCTGGTCAACTCCTTCCACGCACATGCCACCATGTTCCGGCTGTACCGTACCGGCACCAGCCTGGAGCATTTTGAACTGACCGACAATGTCATCATGGGACAGGGCGAGCGCCACATTTTGGAATTTACCCTCGATTATCCCGGTCAATACATGTTCCACGCGCACCAGTCCGAGTTCGCCGAACTGGGCTGGATGGGTATGTTCGAAGCGGTGGCCTAGGAGGAGATCATGGACATTGATAAACCTACACTTGTAAAACCTTTGCGGATGCCATCCTGGCTGCTCTCGCTTCTGCCGCTGCTTTTGCTGGGGCTGTTGGCCTGGGTCTTCTCGCTGGCAAATCCGCTGGCGTTATTCACCGCCAATGTGCCGCCGGTCGAGCAGTTGTCCGTGGAACGGGTGCTGCTCTCCGAAGACGGGTTTGAGCTGCGCCTGTTGAACAGCGGCCCTTCACCGGTGAGCATTGCCCAGGTGACGGTGGATGACGCCTTTTGGCAATTCAACCAGGAGCCGGACGGAGTCCTGCCGCGCCTTGGCCGCGCCACGCTGACCATCCCATTTCACTGGGTGGCCAATGACCTGTACAACATCCGCCTGATCACGTCCACCGGCTTGACCTTTGATGCTGAAGTGCCGGTTGCCACGCAGACCCCGGTTCCGGGCGGGCGCGAATTCCTGGCCTATGGGCTGCTGGGGATTTACATCGGCATTATCCCAATTGCCATCGGGTTATTATGGTTCCCAGCTATGCGGCGAATGGAAAAGCGCTGGTTGAACGCTGTGCTGGCCCTAACCATTGGCCTGCTGGTCTTCCTGCTGATCGACACGCTGCTGGAGGTGATCGAAATTGGCGGGACGGTGCCGGGCGTGTTCCAGGGTGTGCCATTGGCGTTGTTCGCAGCTTTACTGTCCTGGCTTGCAATTGTAGCTCTGGGTTCGCTGCGCAAGAAAAAAAGTGGCGAAGGCAAAGCCCTACGCGGTTTCCCGTTAGCCTTCTTGATTGCTGCCAGCATTGGGCTGCACAACCTTGGTGAAGGTCTCTCGGTTGGGGCTGCTTTCTCATTAGGCGAGGCGGCTTTAGGCACCTTCCTGGTGGTCGGCTTTATCCTGCACAACATCACCGAGGGAATTGGCATTGCTGCACCGCTGCTGCCCGCCAACCGCGATACGGCTGAGGAGCAGCCAGCCAGCCCGAGCCTGGGTTCATTCCTGGTGCTTTTACTGGTATCAGGCGGTCCGGCCATCCTGGGCGCCTGGATTGGCGGATTCGCCTACTCGCCGGTGCTCAGCACACTTTTCCTTGGCATCGGGTTGGGCGCCATCTGGCAGGTGATCGTCGAGGTGGTTGGGTTGCTGCGCCGCTCGGCGGCGGCAGAAAAAACCAACTGGATCAACGGCCTCAACCTGGGCGGTTTTACCGCCGGGCTGGCGATCATGTATTTGACGGCATTTTTAGTGAAATTTTAACCCGTGGGGGTTGGCCTTTGGTTGAACAAGGCGACCCCTTCCCGTAGGGGCGGACCTGTGTGTCCGCCCTCCTTTTTGACGACCCGTTACCAATCTGGCAACGATCGGTGGCGAATCGCCCTGCAAGCGCCTATTCGGCTTTTTCGTAAAGAGATATATGCTTCATGGAGCTGCTGGTAAATGGCGATTGCTCCCAGCTGCCCCAGCGCTGACGCAGCCGTAAACCCGCCAGGCGCGCCATCAAGTCCATTTCAGAAGGCCAAATGTAGCGCAGCTTGACCGGGTAGATCTCCACTCCTTTGGAACTCAAATGAACATGCTGCGCGTTAATCACCTGGCTGGCAAAATCGCCTTGCGAGGCATCGATGCGCAGCAGATCATTTTCCATTCCGATTACCCGAAGGGATTGCGTTTCAGCAATCCGTTTTGGGTCTGGCACAAAGGCCTCGATCAGAAAGACGCCATCACTCGTCAGGTGACTGGCGACGTTGTCAAAGCAGCGGCACTGATCCTCCTGAGTTAACAGGCCAAACAGGGTGTTGAAAACCACGTAGATCAACGAATATTCGCCCTCGACGCCCACCTGGCTGAAATCGCCGATGGTCACCGGGATGCGCTCGCCGCCAGGTTTGGCTTTCAACCTGGCAACCATGGCCGGCGAGGCGTCGATTCCATGCACCTCAACCCCCATACCCTGCAGCGGCAGCGCAAACCGACCGGTGCCAATGCCCAATTCCAGGGCGCTTCCGCCGCGTGCTAATTCAGCCAGGCGGTGAATGGCAGCCTCGTCATAACCAGGGTAAAGGTCGTCGTAAACGGCGGCAATTTTCTCCCCATAAGTATCGGGTGTATAAGTGTCCATTTTTCAATCCCTTTACATCGTTTTCGTGAAATTAGCAGGGTGATTTTCAAACCATTGTGTTTCACAGCAACGAACACAACACTGGCGTGTTATGTATAATGATTGTAGATGCGAGGCAGCATTCTTTTTTCTTTTTCGGGGAGGAAACCATGAAACTTACTGCACCAAAAA
Organism: Bellilinea sp.; assembly: GCA_036514835.1. GTDB lineage: Bacteria > Chloroflexota > Anaerolineae > Anaerolineales > Anaerolineaceae > Bellilinea. Next base: position 1,507 of record DATBWK010000084.1, on the reverse strand, counting down.
ATGTTACCTGGTGGATTGCCGTTATCCTTGGCGTTCTTGGGCTTCTGGGGCAGATCGGCGTTCTATCCTTTGCAGCTGCATATGCCTTCTGGTTCGTTTTCGTCGCTTTCGTACTGCTGGTGTTGGCCACTTTCTTTAAAGACCTTTAGCACAATTCGTTCCCACGGCGGAAGACTCATCCGGCCTCGCGATTGAGAATTCCACCTTGGTCTGTCGTAAATCCTCCTGGAAAACCAGGAGGATTTTTGTTATTGCCAGAGAAACTCGAGCGGTTCAGTCTGCGGCAGGGTGAGGTTTATCATTGCCGGCGCAATCGTGCCGCATACCCCGCCCAGGCAGTTGCAGTCCTTGTCCATGGTGACGCTGGGGCAGGAAATGGCGGTAAAGCTGACGTACCATTTACCGGCGGCATCAGCAGGTAGGTAAGCATAAAAAGTGCCCGTATCATCGGTCAGTGCATCGGTGCGCGGTGCGCTGACACCGGCGCCCTGAACCAGGAATTGAATACCGTTGATGGGTCTGCCGTTGGCATCCAAAACGCTGCCAGTGATGAGTTGGACGTCTTGCGGCTCGCGAATGGGCGCCAATTGCAAGTCAATATCGCTGAGCACCAGCAGGCTGAATACCCAACCGTTGCTTCCATCCGCCAGTTCCACGTAAATCCACTCGCCGCCGGGTGATCTGCCAAGAACCTGGAACGGCGTTTCGGCATCGAGTTGCGTCAGGATGTCGAACAGATAGCCGGGATTAGCGCGCACGTTAAGGAAGTCTGTCAGCGCTTCTGCTTCAAAAGATACGAAGGGGGTGGGGGACGGCTGTGGCGTCTGAGTCGGTGCCGGAGGGGGTGTCCAGGTGGGCGGCATGGCCGATGGACTGGGGGCGGGTGTAGGTACTTCCGCAGAAGGCGGCGGTTGGGGGCCGCAGGCGGTCAGCAGCAGGAAGACGATCAGGAAAACACCGGGCCATTTGTTCATAGCTCCCTCCTCAGCGCGTAAAAATCCTGTATTCATTATATACGGTCGTGCAAGGGGAGAGCTTGGCAGTCGTCAGAATGTGCCCTTAAATGGTGCGTTGCATCTGATCTTGATGCGATGCACCTGGTCTTGAATTTGTTCATGCCGCTGCCTGGTTGTTGCGGCGTTCAAGAGCACGTGCAATGCACCTTGAAGATGCAATGCACGAAGATTTACCCCATTATTTCCCGGGCTGACCCTGACTGAGCCAGGTCAATTCATCCGTCTCGCGGTCATAGACGAACAAATCATAGCAGGCATAGGCGCCGACTACATATGGGTCAAAACACTGGCGCTTGGTGACGCCGGCCGGCAGAAGGTTGGCAGCTTGCGAGGAAAAGGCCACATAGCGGCCGTCGCCCGAAATATGGATATCGCTGGACCAGCCTTCCTGCTGCAAGGCAACCACGCCGCTGGGGCCATTGCCCCAATTGTTGTTTGCATCCTTGCTGATCACGATGGCTTCGTTGGTCTGGCGGTCGAGCAGATAAACC
>DATBWK010000083.1:0-2387 GCA_036514835.1 Bellilinea sp. | reverse complement strand
TCGTTCTTTCGAGAACCGGGCAGGGGCAGACCCATGGGTCTGCCCCTGCCCGGTTCTCGAAAGAACGACTGGCGACCACTTCTCTTCAAACGGGCAGTGGCGGCAAAAGGGATTTCGAGTGTTTTTGCACCGAAACGGTGCAAAAACACTCGTTAAAATATTCCCGCCCCAAGAATGGGGCGGGCAGGGTGGGGTTGATGATAAATCAATCGGACATCTACACCAGCTTTAGCGGTGCTCAAATGTGTTTTAATGACGCCCTATCCTCTCGGCGACCATTTTCCCAGGCTGTGTAGAAAGCTGCTGATGGCCTGCATGACAAACACGAACTGGTCGCGATGAATGCTATGTCCGGCGCGCGGCACATACACCAGCTTTCCTTTGCGCCAAGCCTTGGTAATTTTCTCCCCCAAAGCCGGGGTGATTACGGCGCCGTATTCCGGGTCGCCGGTTATCAGCAAGCCCGGGCATGTCAACCGCGGCGCGATTTCATGCCAGGGGAAAGCGCGGATCATGACCGTGTTGAGCGTGTCAAGATTGAACTGCTGCCTGGCTCTGGCCCATTGTGAAAATTCGCTGTCGTCCCACCCGGGATTTTCAGCCCGCCCCTTGGCCATCAACACCTCAAGATTGGTCTCCTTGATTTTGCGGAATCCTTCTCGGAAGGTTTCGTCGTACCGTTCTTTGCCGTTGGAAGGAATCAATTCTTCTTCATCGCGCCACGGCGGATCGATGAGCACTGCCCCGCGAATCACCTTGGGCAGGCGGGCGGCTACCAGCCCAGCAAGCGCCGCGCCCATCGAATGCCCGACCAGCACCGGTTTGACCAGGTGCAGCTGCTCGATCACAGCCGTCACGTCGTCGGCCTGAACGTCTAACCCGGCGCCGCGTGCATCCAACCCGGACATGCCATGCCCGCGGGCGTCCACCAGCACTACGTCATATTCCACTTCCAGCAGCAGCGGAATACGGTTCCAGGAAAGGGCGTTATCCATTAGCCCATGCAGCATGATCAGCGGCGGTTTCTCGCCGCCGGTGCGGTAATACTGAATGCGGACGCCTTCCCGCATAATGGAGCCAAAAAATAGCTGGGCCATCCATTCCTCCTGGATTGTTCTCTACCAGAAAGTGTACCCAGTCCGACGGTTGAAGTCAAATAAGTTGCGGCAAGGCGGGTGTATACTTGGCCTTAGCCCAAAATCACAATGGAGAATTCAAAAATGAAGCTATTAATTGCCGTCGATATGGAAGGTATTTCTGGCGTTGTCAATTGGGACCAGGTAGACCCCAGCCACGCTGAATACCAGCGCTTCCGTGCAGCCATGACCGAGGATGTCAACGCCGCCATCGAAGGGGCCGCATCCGGCGGAGCGAAAGAGTTTTTGGTTGCGGACGGCCATTGGAACAGCAGCAATATTTTGATCGAAAAACTCGACCCGCGCGCCAGCCTTAACTGCGGCTCGCCATCCCCCTTTTCCATGGTGCAGGGCGTGGACAGCGGCGTTGACGGTGCTTTCTTTATTGGGTATCATGCCCGCGCCGGCTCGCTTCATGCCATTTTAGATCACACCTGGTCGAGTGTACGGGTGGCAAATGTGTGGCTCAACGGACGGCTGACGGGTGAATTTGGCCTGAACGCCAGCGTTTGTGGACATTTCAATGTGCCGGCGCTGATGATCTCCGGCGACCAGACGGTGTGCGCTGAAGCACGCGGATGGGTAACAGATATCGAGACTGCTCAGGTCAAAAAGGCTGCCGGACGTTGGGCGGCTGAATGCCTGCCATTGACAGCTTCGCGCCGCTTGATCCGGGATGCCGCCGAAAGGGCAGTGACCAATTTTATGACACGCACCTATCCAGCCCCATTGCAGGTGACCTTACCGGTGACTATGAGGGTGGAGTTCCAGGCGTCTCAAATGGCCGACAACGCCGTGATCATGCCCGGCGCGGTGCGGGTGGACGGGCGGACGATCGAGTTCACTGCCGCCGACATGCCTGCGGCTTACCTGGCCTTCCGCTCCGCGGTCGGGTTGGCAGCCAGGTGAAAGCAGGTTCAAGGTTCCATCCGCTCCAAAATATTCCTTAGGGGAGGCCTTCCATGGTCTCCCGATGTTTAAATCATAAGGGGAGGCGTTCCACAACCTCAACAAGCTTAATACATTTGCCTGTCACGATGGAACCAGCCCCGATAACCTTTGATAATAATCGCATACGTCCTGCAGGGGGCAGGCCGGGCAATTCGGCTTGCGCGCATGGCAGATCTCGCGTCCCAGCCGGATCAGATTAAGGTGCGCGGGTCCATATTCATCGGATGGAAAGAGCGCTGCCAGATGGCCGTGCGCCTGCTCAACGGTCATCTTTTCCGGGCGCAGCCCAAGCCGACCGCT
>DATBWK010000082.1:0-6443 GCA_036514835.1 Bellilinea sp. | reverse complement strand
TGCTCACCCGATTTAAGGAAATCGTCAGTGGCACGATCAACGATAAAGGGGGTTTGTTCCAACTGGCGCCCATTATCACCGGTGATGTATTCCCAATGAACGCCAGCCCGCGGCGATTGCATCCAGGTGAGATAGCCGCAGACGTCGGCTTCCAGTAGTGAAGGAAGTGTGCTTGTGAGGACCTGGATCAGTTGGTTCAGCGACTGCGCCAGGCGAATATCGCGCATCAATTCAGCAGCCTGAATCAATTTACTCCGAGCGCCGCGAATTTTAGACTTTACGGCGTCGGATGATTGGCTGTTTTCATCGGTGGAAGTTATCTTTGTTGAGATAGCCATAAATCCAAGTAATTCAGTTAGGAATAAGTGCTAAATTTACTATAAATATTGTAACCGAAATAATAGAATATTAATAGCCTTTAAGCATATATTTACAGTATTGTCTATACAACCTTAGAAAACTCTAATAAATTAATGATATGTTACCAAAATTTCCAGGCGATGGAATGAAAAACCCCTTTTCGGTCAAATTGATGCAAACTGTCTCATTCACAGGCTTGGAGAATTGTGCGAAGGACATTATCCATACGATTGATAACATCATTGGAGCTTATTCTAATTACTCGGAGTGATAATACAGCCAACGCCTGATCCCGTTGAAGATCGTAATCGACTTGATCAGAGTGGGAAATTCCATCAACTTCAACAACAAGTCCTGCCTGGTGGCAATAAAAATCGACAATGTACCCGCCTATGACTTGTTGTCTTCGAAAATGGTACCCATCTAGCTGGTTTGAACGGAGTTTTTCCCAAAGAAGTTTCTCTGGATACGTCATGTTGCTTCTGAATTCCCTCGCCAGGGCAGCTTTTTCTGGGTTCACCGGTTGGCCGATGACGATATTCTTGGCCGGCATGGAAACCTCTCTCATCCCCAACCCCTTCTCTCTCCGAACCGGAGAGAGAAGGGGGTTAATTCTTAAAACTTTACGGTTTGGCAATTATTCAGGCTTAAGATCCCCTTCCCCAAAAGGGAAGGGGATGGGGGTTAAGTCAATGCTTCTTTTATCCGCGCAGCCATTTCGCGGGCGCGGCCAGCTGCCAGGCCGGTGTATTCCTGTACGATAAGCAGCTCCTGCAGCTGATCTGGGGAAATCAAAGCACTGATTTCCGCATCTGCCCTCAACCGGTCTGGCAGGGGGTTGGGTTTTCCTTCCTGGACGGATTCCCAGGCTGCCAGGGCATGTTCGCGCAGTTTTTCATGCATTAGCTGCCGGTCAGCGCCAGCGCGGGCCAGAGCCATTAACACCCGTTCCGTGGCGGCGAAAGGCGCATACTGCGCCAGATTGTGGTTGATGGCTGGCCAGTTAAAGACCATTCCCTTAACCAGGCGGGTGGCGGTGGTCAGTAATTCGTCACAGATGAGGCAAGCTTCCGGCAGCAGTGTGCGGCGGTTGGCCGAATCGTCCAGGGTGCGCTCCAGCAAGGAATGCGCGGCGTTGTGCCAGGCAGTGTTTGGCATACCAGATAACAGGCGCGCCAGCGAATCGATTTTCTCTGCCTGGATGGGATTACGCTTGAAGGGCATGGCGGACGAGCCAACCTGCTTGCGCCCAAACGGTTCGGACCATTCCCCGAATGGCGGCGATTGCATAATACGCAAATCAAAGGCAAATTTATACAGACTGGCGCCGATGACTGCCAGGGCGCTGACCACCAGGTAGTCTTGCTTGCGAGGGTAAGTCTGCGTGGCGACCGGATAGAAAGGAAGGTCCAGCCGTTGAGACAGCTGGTTCTCAAAATCGTCCAAATGGTCCAAACCGATCAGGTCGGCATAGGCAGCGGCGGTGCCAACCGCGCCTTTGAACCCTTTGCCGCGCAGCCCGGCTCGCACCCGCAAAAGGTCTGCGCGGTCGGCGAGCAGATCCTGAGCGTAGCTGGCCAGACGATAGCCGAGCGTAGTGGGTTCAGCCGGCTGTAAATGGGTGTACGCCATGGCTGGCACTTCAGCAGTCTCCTCGATGCGTTGGGCGAAGGCCAGGAGCAATTCATCCAGTTGAGCCAGGATCAAGTCTAGCGAAGCTGACAGGCGAAGTACGTCGGCATTGTCTTCGATATCCATCGAGGTAGCGCCCAGGTGCAGGATACCCCCGCCGATTGGGGACTGTTCCGCAAAGGTTTTTAATTCCGCCATCAGATCATGGTGAATTTCCGACTCGATTTCCAGGGCGCGCGGGATGTTGATTTCGCCGGCGTGGGCGCGTAGATCGTCCACCTGGTCAGCGGTCACCAGACCGAAGGTTTGCTGCACCTCGGCCAATGTCAACCAGACTTTACGCCACAGTTCGCGTTTATGCTGCTCGCTCCAGATATGACGCATGGCAGGGCTGGCATAACGCCAGGAATACGGTGATTGATAATTTTCCCATCGGCTCATAGCTTCATTTTATCCGAAACCAGGCAGCCTGCCGGTCCAAACCACGGCTATCTTGTTGACACTCCCTGCCAAAAAAATATAATGAATGAGGGCGGGAGCAAAACCCAACCCAAACCATTCAAAGTGAGGGGTAATGATTAGAAATTTGTCCCTGATAAAGCTGTTTTCAGTCATCATATTTATTCTTATTCTGGCAGGCTGCGCGGTTGAAGGTCCGCAAGCCAGCTCGGACCAGCCTAACCCTATTCAAACCGGAAATCCAACCGTACAGCCCATTGACGAGGATACAATGAAAAATCAAAAACCATTGGTGATCGCTCACCGCGGTGCGCGCAGTCTGGCGCCGGAAAATACCCTGGCAGCCGCCCGGAAAGCCTTCGAAATGGGCGCAGACATGTGGGAGTTGGATGTTGCTGTTACTGCAGACGGTGAGTTGATTCTGATGCACGATGACACTCTAGAGCGCACCTGTAATGCAAGCCAGGTTTACATAAGCCGGTTGCCGTGGAACGTGTGGGATTTTACTCTGGCCGAAATTCAGCAACTGGACTGCGGCAGCTGGTTCAATGATCAGGATCCCTTCCAGCAAATTGCGGCAGGGAATGTGAGCATCGAGGATCAGAAATCCTACGGGGGTGAAAAGGCGCCCACCTTGCGCGAAGCGTTGGAATACACGAGGGCCAATCAATGGCGGGTCAATATTGAAATCAAAGAACAACCGGATGCAGCTACAGCTGGCGTAGCGGTTGAAAAAACGGTGGCATTAGTGGAAGAATTGGGGATGGATGATGGAACTCAGGTTGTGATTTCCTCTTTTGAGCACGCCTACCTGCAGCAAGTTCACCAGACCAACCCGCAAATCCCGATCCAATTGTTGACGACCAAGGCGATTGCCGACCCGGAAAATTATCTAGCAAAATACGATACCCGCACTTTTAACCCAAAATTCTCCGCCTGGAGTTATGACGAAATCAGGACCATGAGCGATCGCGAGATTTTGTTCAACGTTTGGACGGTCAATGATGAAGAGGCAATGAAGGCTTTTGCGGCTGCCAATGTGCAGGGGATTATTACCGATTTTCCGCAGGTACTGATCAAGTTGTTGGCAGAGTAATTAGAAGCAGATCGCTCAAGTCGCCGCGGGCGGGGATTCCATATCATTATCGATTCAGGATTTTATGAACAACGGTGATTCGCTTTCATTTGATGCATTGGTTCCACCCGCCATGGCGGAGAAAGCTGAACAGCTGGGTATTCGCAAAGCCAATGCCGATTTTTGGACTTTGTCGGTTTTGGGGGTGTTGGCAGGGGCTTTTGTGGCACTTGGAGCGATTTTCGCGACCACGGTCACAGCCGGGGCACAGGGGATCCTGCCATACGGCGTCACGCGTCTATTGAGCGGGCTGGCATTTACACTCGGGTTGGTGCTGGTGATTGTCGGCGGGGCGGAGTTGTTCACCGGCAACATGCTGGTAATCATGGCCTTTGCCAACCGCAAAATCAGCCTGGGATTGGTATTGCGGAACTGGTTGATTGTTTACAGCAGCAACTTTGTTGGTTCAGCCGCCACGGCAGCGATCATCTTCATCAGCAAACAGCACACTTTCGGCAGCGGCGCCATTGGTTTGAATATGCTGAACATCGCGGAATCCAAGACTGCGTTGGGTTTTGTAGAGGCATTGGTGTTGGGGATCTTGTGTAATACGCTGGTCTGTCTGGCGGTGTGGCTGACATACAGCGCGCGCACCACTACCGACAAGATTATGGCGATCATCCCACCTGTGGCGGCTTTCGTAGCTGCCGGTTTCGAACACAGCGTTGCCAACATGTACTTTATCCCGGTGGGATTAATGGTCAAGCAATGGGGCAGCGCCAACTTTTTTACAGCGATTCAACGGACGCCGGCTGATTTTCCCAATCTGACTATGGGAAACTTCCTGCTTGGCAATCTACTGCCGGTGACTATCGGCAACATCATCGGCGGCGCGGTGATGGTAGGACTGGTGTATTGGTTTGTATATCTGCGAAAATCGCTCGCGGTGAAAGCCTAACCTTCGAACAAGCTCGCAGGCCCGACAGCAAGCCCGACCAGTCCAGGACCGGTATGCGCACCCAATACCGGAGCAATTGGCATGCTCGGCAGCCAAACACACTGGAACAATTCGTTCATTTTTTCGCGCAGTAAAGCGATGCCTTCCGGATTGTTGCCGTGCAGCAGCTGCACACGCAGCCGGGTACCGGTTCCATATTTTTGAGCTACCACGTCAGCCACCCCCTGGATGGAACGCTTGATGGAGACATGCCGTGCCAATTGCACATATTTGCCGGTGATTTTGTCCACCCCGATAACCGGCTTAATATTCAATACTGAGGCTAACAGGCCGGTAATGTGGCTAATGCGCCCACCGTGAATCAGATATTTCAGCGTATCCAGTGTGAAAATCCCCTCACATTTATCGCGCAGTCCAGCCAGGCGTTTGAGAATATCATCCACGCTGGAGCCAGCTTTAGCCATGCGCGCCGCCATTTCGACCTGCCAGCCTAAGGGGCAGGAGAGGGTCATGCTGTCCCACAGGGTAACCCTGGCTTCCGGTACCATTTGCGCCCCGGCAGAGGCGGCGTTGAAGGTGCCGCTCAAACCGGAAGAAATGTGGATGGAGAGGATTTCCTCTCCTTTTTCGGCCAGCTGACGGTAGAGTTCAGCGAATTCACCGGCTGACGGCTGAGAAGTGGTTGGGAAGCTGTCTGTGGCGCTCAGGATTTTATAGAATGTGTCGCCGTCCAGGTCAACGCCGCTTTCATAGGTGTGATCGTCCAGTGCGATGCGCAGGCTGGCGAAATGGATGTCAAGGTCCTTCAATTGGTCGGGAGCAATGTCAGCACCGCGGTCGGTCACTATAATCATTGGTGTTTTTCCTTAGGAAATGATTGCCTGCGTTGATCAGCAATACCAGTGGGGAGTACCCAGGCGGAATCGTCCCGCTGGATTAAAACGAATATATCACGCGGCTAATTTTTCCTGAATAGGACTTAGCTCACATTTCTTATGACCAGGTTATATGACTTAGCCGCGGCGTGAATCGACCAGACCGCATAAACGCACGGATAGATTCCACAATCTGGCAGCCTCAGCCGGGCGCAGGGCGTAGTCGCTGGGCACAATGGAGCGCATGTTCTTCCAATACAAGCCGTCAGATGGGTCCAGGTTTGGCTCGCTGGCTACCCAGGCGATGGTTTTGGCTGGCACGTCCGGGGTGGCGCCCTGTTTGCGGCGTAGATTCCATGCCCAATAAACCAGGCCTTGAGTGTTTTTCATGCCAATTTCGGTGTTCACCAAACCCGGGTCAATGGCGAATGCACGCATAGCACTGGATCCTGCGAACAGGCGGTTGAACTCGGCGGTGAACAGAACATTGGCCAATTTGGATTGTTTATATGCCAAAAGGGGATTGAAAATGCGGTGCAGCATGACATTCCCCCAGAATATCCGCATATTGTGGTGCGACTTTGAGCTGACCGTTAAGATACGGGCACTCGGAGCCGATCGCAGCAGCGGCTGCAGCTTATGGGTTAATAGAAAAGGCGCCAGATGGTTGACCGCGAAGACGGTTTCGTAACCATCCTCCGTGGAGGTGAACCGGTCGGTAATCGTGCCAGCGTTATTAACCAATACATCCAGCTTCCCCTGAAAATTCCGGGAGATGTGCTGATGCACTTCTCCGGCCAGCATGCGTACCTGCCGCTGCGAGGCGAGGTTGGCAGTGAAGAAATGAATGGAAGCGTGGGGATGCCGCGACTGAAGTTCCGTAGCAGCCTGACGACAGCGCACAGCGGAGCGTCCGACACCTAAAACCACGGCGCCTTGTTCGGCGATGGCATGTGCAGCGGCCAATCCAATACCGGAAGTAGCGCCGGTGATCAGTACTGTCTTTCCGGACATGGATGATGTTGTTTCCACAGTCGATTCAACCTTTGCAGCAGGCAATATTTCGCATGAGTATACTTCATCA
>DATBWK010000081.1:0-14486 GCA_036514835.1 Bellilinea sp. | reverse complement strand
GGATCGTTATCGTTGAACCAGGTAGGTGAGGATGCATCCGGCGGTCCAATATAAGCCTCGGTCAATAATTCGACGATCGAATGGGTCAGGTCAGGAATTGGGAGCGAATTCATATTAGTTGCCTCCGTGGTGGAATTCTCTACATTCGAGGTCAATTATTTTGATTGTAAACCAGCCGACCTCAATTTTAGACGGCAATTTCTGCTTAATATGACATTTTTCCTTATAGATGAGTATTTTTGCCTATTGATCATTCCAGAGTGAAAAGGTATGATTATCGCATCCCCCCCCACCTGGGGTGGGTTAAGGAGAACCGATGAGAGACCCGCAAGTCATGACTCGCTTGAAAACCGCTGAAGGCCACATCCGTGGCATTGAACGCATGGTGGATGATGGCGTCTATTGCATTGACATCATCCGTCAAATTCAGGCTGTCCAGTCGGCTTTGAATCGCGTCAGCACCATGCTGCTCGAGGGACACCTGAACAGCTGTCTGATTGGTGCCGTACGTGGTGAGGACCCCGACGAGCGGGAACGCGTTCTCAAAGAAATTGCCGAGGTATTCGAGGCAGCTACAAAAGTTTAATTCTATTTATCCCCAAGGAGGAACCTTTATGTCCACTGTAACCTACACCGTCCCCGCCATCCATTGCGGCCATTGTGTCCACACCATAAAAATGGAAGTCGGCGATCTGACTGGCGTCCAAACCGTCAGCGCTGACCTGGATTCCAAGAAGGTTGTGGTCACCTACGACGCACCCGCCTCGGAAGAAAAGATCGAAGCCTTGCTGGCAGAGATCAATTATCCGGCTCAGAAATAAATTAATCAGTATCCTGGTTTGATGGCGCTGGAAGATCGTTCCGGCGTCATCAAACCAATCTCGGTCCCTATTATATGTATTGAAATAATTTGCATCCTTTAGAGGAGCACTGAATGAGTGATTCGCGTCAAATTGTTTTACCGGTAACCGGCATGACCTGCGCTAATTGTGTTGCCACCATTGAGCGCAATTTGAAGAAAGAAAACGGGGTTCAAGCTGCAATTGTGAACCTTTCATCCGAGCGCGCCACGGTTGAGTTTGACCCGGCGGTAGTCGGCCTGGAGTCGCTCATCGGGCGGGTTGAACGCGCCGGATACGGCGTTGCTACCGGAGAAGCCGATTTACATGTTCGCGGCATGAGCGATGATAACGACGCCCGCCGCTTGCAAAAAGCCCTTGAAAAAATCGACGGCGTTCGTCAGGTGGTGGTCAACTTTGCGGCCGAAAAAGTGCATGTCCGCTACATTCCAACCCTGGCCGCTCAAACTGATTTACGCATTGCTATCAAGGCTGCCGGCTTCGAAGCTCTTGAATTAGGCGGCGATGCGCGCGACGCGGAAGCCGAAGCGCGAATGGCGGAAATTGCCCACCAGAAAAAATTACTCATCGTCGGACTGATCTTCACTATTCCGTTATTCACGCTGGCGATGGCACGCGATCTTGGTTTTCTACCGATGGAATGGGGGCATGCTCCCTGGGTCAATTGGATCATGCTGGTGTTAGCCACCCCGGTGCAGTTTTACGTTGGCTGGCAGTATTACCGCAACGGCTACAAATCACTGCGCAATGGTTCCGCCAACATGGACGTGCTGATTGCTATGGGCTCGTCCGCCGCTTATTTCTATTCACTACCAGTTACCTTCGGCTGGATCCCCGGTCATGTGTATTTTGAAACCGCGGCTGTGATCATTACCCTCATCCGCCTTGGAAAATTCCTGGAAGCCCGCGCCAAAGGCATGACCAGCGAAGCCATAAAAAAATTGATGGGCTTGCAGGCCAAAACCGCCCGCGTATTTCGCGATGGCAGCGAGCTGGAAATCCAGATTGAAGACGTGCATCCCGGTGATTTCGTTCTGGTGCGTCCCGGCGAGAAAATTCCCGTTGACGGTGTTCTGGTCGAAGGCCGTTCAACAGTTGACGAATCCATGCTCACCGGTGAATCTTTGCCGGTCAGCAAAGGCCCCGGTGACCCCGTCATTGGCGCCACGCTGAATAAGCAGGGTGCCTTTAAGTTCGAGGCTACCAAAGTTGGCAAAGAGACCGCTCTGGCTCAAATTATCCGCCTGGTTGAAGAAGCGCAGGGCAGCAAGGCGCCCATCCAAAAGCTGGCCGATCAGGTGGCGGCTGTGTTTGTCCCGGCTGTCATCGGTATTGCATTCATCACTTTCCTGGTCTGGTACTTCTTCGTTCCCATGCCCATTAATTCAGACACCACCGCCTTTACCCGCGCCATGATGGTCATGGTGGCAGTGCTGGTAATCGCCTGCCCGTGCGCGTTGGGTCTGGCGACCCCCACCGCGGTCATGGTGGGAACTGGCAAAGGCGCGGAAATGGGTATCCTGCTGCGCAATAGCGAAGCTCTGGAACGCGCCGGCAAGGTCAATGTGGTCGTGCTGGATAAAACCGGTACCATCACTCGCGGGCAGCCTTCGGTCACCGACGTGCTGGTCGATCCGCATTGGCAGCTGGAAGGCGACGCCCAAACTGAATTGGTTCGCCTGGCAGCCAGTGTTGAACAGGTCAGCGAGCACCCGCTGGGTGAAGCCATCGCGGCTGAAGCTGGCGAGCGCGGTTTGAGGTTGAGCACGCCGGACGGCTTTAAAGCCGAAATCGGACACGGCGTCGAGGCGATGGTGGACGGCCGAACCCTGGTGGTTGGCAGCCCGCGTTTGATGGATCAGCGCGGAATCGGGCTCAACGGGTTCTCCGGCGACGTGCAGCGCCTGCAATCGGAAGCCAAGACTGCCATCCTGGTGGGAGTGGATGGCGTGGTGCGCGGCGTCTTGGGCATCGCTGATACCGTCAAGGAAGGTTCCATCCAGGCCATTCAGGACCTGCACAAGCTGGGTCTGAAAGTTATTATGATCACCGGCGACAATAAACGCACCGCCGAAGCCATTGGTCAGCAGGTGGGTGTGGACAGTGTTTTGGCTGAAGTCTTGCCGGATGGCAAGTCCACTGAAGTCAAAAAACTGCAGGAATCAGGCGCGGTCGTCGCCATGGTTGGCGACGGCATCAACGATGCACCCGCCCTGGCTCAGGCCGATGTCGGCATCGCCATTGGCACGGGCACCGATGTTGCCATGGCTGCTGCCCCGGTCACCTTGATCAGCGGCGACCTGCGCGGCGTGGTTCGCGCCGTCGAGCTTTCGCGCCGCACGCTGAAAACCATCAAGCAGAACCTGTTTTGGGCCTTTTTCTACAATGTCATACTCATCCCGGCTGCTGCTCTGGGTTTTCTGAACCCCATGCTGGCTGCGGGAGCTATGGCTTTCAGCAGTGTGTTCGTCGTCACCAACAGTCTGCGTCTGAGGCGACTGAAACTAGCCTGAATCCCATCCTGGTTCACGAACCGCCAGCAGTCGCTGGCGGTTTTCTTAATGATTTTGCCCCAGATTAAATGGTAGAATTTCTACCTATGTTGGTCAACACCCATGCTGTCGGAAAGGCAATTTATGAGCATTGAATCACCCGTAAAAGCAGCGGCAACAGCCCACTCCTCCATTCTGGAAGAAAAAGCGATCAACACCATCCGCTTTTTATCCGCTGACAGTGTGCAAAAAGCCAATTCTGGGCATCCCGGCTTGCCGATGGGCACTGCTGCCATAGCCTACACCATATGGACGCGCCACCTCAAACACAATCCGTCCAATCCAAAATGGGCTGACCGCGACCGCTTTATCCTCTCCGGCGGGCATGGGTCCATGCTGCTTTACTCGCTGCTACATCTGACTGGTTACAACCTGCCGCTGGAGGAGTTAAAACAATTCCGCCAGTGGGGCAGCCTTACCCCTGGTCACCCGGAATACGGTTTGACTCCCGGTGTCGAGACCACCACCGGCCCGCTGGGGCAGGGGTTCTCGAACGGGGTCGGCATGGCAATCGCCGAGACTCATTTAGCCCAGGAATTCAACAAACCGCTGCATGCCGTGGTGGATCATTACATCTATGCCATAGTCACCGATGGTGATTTGATGGAAGGCGTCTCTTCCGAAGCAGCTTCGTTGGCGGGTCACCTCCAATTGGGCAAATTGATTTACCTGTATGATGACAATCACATCTCCATCGACGGACCGACCGATCTGGCTTTCACCGAAGACCGCGGTAAGCGTTTCGAAGCCTATGGCTGGCACGTTCAGCGCGTGGCAGACGGTAATGATGTCCGGGCCATCGATCGCGCTATTCGCAAGGCTAAAAACGACCCGCGCCCATCAATTATTATGTGCCGAACCCACATTGGTTACGGGCTGCCGACGCGCCAGGATACCAACAAAGCTCACGGCGAGCCGCCAGGTGTAGATGAATTACGCGGCGCCAAGGAAAAGCTGGGTTGGCCTCTCGAGCCCGATTTTTATATTCCAGAGGATGTGTTGGCCTTCTACCGCAAAGCGGTACCCGTTGGAAAACGGGCCGAAACTTCCTGGAAGAAACGCTTTGCTGCTTATGCTCGTGAATACCCCGACCAGGCTGACGAGTTCGAGCGCCGCATGAACCGTCAATTGCCGGCGGGCTGGGACTCTGACCTGCCGCAATTTGAGGCTGACCCAAAAGGCATGGCTACCCGGGCTGCCTCCGGCAAGGTGATCAATGCGCTGGCTGGTAAATTGCCGGAACTCATCGGCGGTTCCGCCGATTTGACTCCCTCGAATAACACCTGGATCAATTCCAGTCGTAGCTTTCAACCGGATGCTCGCGATGGGCGTTACATCCATTTTGGCGTGCGCGAGCATGCAATGGGATCGGTGACCAACGGTATTGCACTGCACGGCGGGTTCATCCCGTATGGCGGCACCTTTCTGGTTTTTTCGGATTATATGCGCCCGGCAGTCCGCCTTTCTGCGCTGTCGGAATATCACAGCATCTGGGTCTTCACGCATGACAGCGTCGGTCTCGGCGAAGACGGCCCGACCCATCAGCCTGTCGAACATCTGGCATCTCTGCGCGCCATCCCGCATCTGAGCGTAATTCGACCGGCAGACGCAAATGAAGTCCGCGAAGCCTGGCTGCAGGCGATCACACACGAATCAGCCACCGCGTTGTTGCTGTCCCGCCAACCGGTCTCAGTCCTGGATCGATCTCAATTAGCCAACGCCAGCGGCCTGTCTCGCGGCGCCTATGTGCTGGCGGACCTGGGGGGTGGCGAGCCTGAGCTGATTCTGATTGCCTCTGGCACCGAAGTCGATTTGATCGTCGCAGCCGGTCACACGCTGGCAGCTGACGGAGTTCGGGTGCGGCTGGTTTCTTTCCCCAGTTGGGATTTATTCGAAAAACAAGACGCCGCATACAAAGAAAGCGTCTTGCCGAGGAAAATCACTGCCCGTTTGGCTGTCGAAGCTGGCGTGGCGCAAGGGTGGGAACGCTACGTCGGTTGCGACGGGCAAACCATAACCCTGAACCGCTACGGCGCCTCTGCCCCTTACAAAAAGATTTTCGAGGAACTCGGGCTGACACCTGCCAATGTGGTTAAAGTTGCCCGCCAAATGATCGGCAAAGAATAGTCGAGGATGCGATGCGCATAGCCATAGCTTGTGACCACGGTGGGTTTCCACTAAAAAGGGACATTATCCAGACTGTCGAAAGCCTGGGCCATCAAATCCTGGATCTGGGTACCTGGGATGCAACTCCGGTTGATTACCCGGATTATGCCGAAAAAGCCGGCCTGGCAATTCAGAGCAGCGAAGCGGACCGGGCGATTGTGATCTGCGGCTCTGGGGTAGGCGCTTGCGTGGCTGCCAACAAACTCAAGGGTGTCTATGCCTCGGTCTGCCATGACACCTATTCGGCGCATCAAGGGGTCGAGCACGACAATGTCAATCTGCTTTGTCTGGGAGCGCGTATCGTTGGCGCTGAATTAGCAAAAGAGATTGTCGCTGCTTTCTTGAATGCCAATTTTTTAAGCGACGAACGGTTTCAGCGCCGTTTTGACAAGGTAAAGGCTATCGAACTGCGAAATTTAAGCTAGTCCGGTTGCTTTTTTAGTTGGGAATAAATTGCGTAGCAACATTCAGTTGACTTGAATTCAGCTTTTCGGGCCAAAATTTAATTTTGCCAGCGCAATTGCTCCCAGCACTCCAGCGCGCTGCCCATACTGTGGCGGCACGATGTACTCATCGATTGATTCTTCAATGGCTGCTGAATGGATGTAGCCGTTAAGAAAATGCTGCACTTTAAGGCGCACCATCGAAAATAGCTGCTTTTGCTGCATCACACCGCCCCCGAGGATAATACGCTGCGGCGAAGCCAGGCACACCAGGTTTGACAGGGCTAATCCAATATAGGTCGCTTCCAATTCCCACACCGGGTGGTAATCCGGCAGAGATTCAGCGGGCTGACCGGTGCGCGCCTCAATGGCTGGTCCGGATGCCAATCCTTCGAAGCAGTCGCCGTGGAAAGGGCAAATTCCGTCAAATGGATCGTCAGTCCGCGAGTGCGGTAATCGTACATGGCCCATTTCCGGGTGAATCAGTCCGTGGTGCGGCTTGCCATTACTCACCAAGCCGCCGCCGATTCCGGTGCCAATGGTAAGGTAGATGTAATCGCGTAGGTCGCGGGCTGCGCCCCAAAATCCTTCCCCCAATGCGGCAGCGTTAACATCTGTGTCGATCTTAACCGGGGTCGCGGTGCCTTTTTCTATAGTTTGGCGCATATCCGTAAAAGCCCAGCCGGATTTCGGTGTGGTTGTGATCTTGCCGAAATGAATCGAGCCAGGGTCAATATCCAGCGGACCGAACGCGCCGATACCGATACCTTCCAAGCGCTGGTGTGTTTTAATCATAAACTGGCGGAAAAAATCAATCGTCCGTCCCAGGGTTTCTTCCGGATCGCCGGTGGGGAAACGCACTTCCGCCTGAATATCGTTCGGACCAGTCCCAATTGCGCATACAAATTTGGTGCCACCAGCTTCTATCCCACCATATAAATGCATTCAGCCGCTCCTCATACCTGGTTGCCATGTGTGCGTGATGAATAAATTGTACCTGTCTTTTAATACCCCGCTGTTACTGCCGGCTTGTCTGCATGATTAAGGGTATAATCAACAATCTTGGTTTGTCACCCTTGGCAAAGACTTGTGGCTGGAAGACCGGGCGGGTTAATCAGTCTTCCCAATCATTCCCTCAGCTTTTCCGGGTCCTCCCCGATAACAAAACAATTTATTACGACCATAATTCAATTGATTTGAGGTGGTTTCATGGATATTTTCTCGAAATGTTCTGAGTTTACCCAGGCCAGGGAGGCTATCGCACAGGGTGTGTACCCCTATTTCCTCCCGTTGGATGAAAATGAAGGCACTGAGGTTGTTTATCACGGACACCGCCTGATTATGTGCGGTTCCAATAACTATCTTGGATTAACCACGCATCCGCGCTTGAAAAAGGCAGCCTGCGAAGCCATTGAACGCTACGGTACCAGCTGCACCGGTTCCCGTTTTTTGAATGGCACGCTTTCAATCCATCATCAACTCGAGAACGAATTAGCCGAATGGGTGGGCAAAGAAGCGGCGTTGGTGTTTTCGACCGGAATGCAGGCCAACCTTGGCGCTATCAGTGCCATCGTCGGGCGCGGCGACTACGTCATTCTCGACAAGGATGACCACGCCAGCATCGTGGATGGCGCACGCCTGGGCTATGGCAAAATCGAGCGCTACGTTCATAACGATATGGCGCATCTGGAAAAAGTATTGCAATCTTTGCCAGCAGATGTCGGTAAATTGATCGTGGTGGACGGCTTATTCAGCATGGAAGGCGACATTGCCCCGCTGCCGGAAATCGTACCTTTAGCCAAAAAGTACGGCGCCCGTTTGATGGTCGACGATGCTCATGCCATGGGCGTGTTAGGCGGCGGACGCGGCACCGCGGCGCACTTCGGAATGAACGAGGGCGTGGATTTGATCATGTCCACCTTTAGCAAATCCTTTGCCTCTTTGGGCGGCTTTGTCGCCGGTGACGAAAATGTCATCCATTATATTAAGCATTTTGCCCGTTCTTTGATCTTTTCCGCCAGTATTCCGGCTTCCAACACTGTGGCAGCCCTCACTGCCCTGCAAATTATGCGTGAGGAACCTGAACGGATAGACCGCGTCAATGCCATTGGCGACCGCATGCGCAAGGCTTATACCCAGTTGGGATTCAATATCGGTCATTCTGTTACGCCCATTGTGCCGATTCTGATTGGCGACAATGACTTGACGTTCCTGATGTGGAAGAATCTGTTTGAAAATGGCGTGTTCGTCAATCCGGTGATCAGCCCGGCGGTGGCTCCAGGGCATCAACTGCTGCGTACCAGTTACATGGCTACCCACACCGACGAACAACTCGATAGGGTCATCAGCATCTTCGAAAAATCAGGCCGCCAGCTCGGTTTGATCTGATCTCCGCAATTGGACTGTTTGGCAGGCTGCTCAGAACCGTGAACCGCGGTTGACTGGGCGGCCTTTTTCTTTAAGTTCGCCCAGCGTACGGCTAACCGAATCAGCCGCAGCGTAACCAGGTTCGGTCACATATTCAGGCTCAGGGCGGAACCGTTCTGGACGGTTGGTTGGGCGCGGGCGCGCCTGACTGGCGCTCATCGCGGAAGATCGCATTGGCTGCGGCGCGGGTACGGTACCCGGCAGGGGTTGGAAA
This sequence comes from Bellilinea sp., assembly GCA_036514835.1. Taxonomy (GTDB): domain Bacteria; phylum Chloroflexota; class Anaerolineae; order Anaerolineales; family Anaerolineaceae; genus Bellilinea. Next base: position 5,824 of record DATBWK010000081.1, on the reverse strand, counting down.
TCTCCATAAGACCGCTCATTTGCCTCGACACGGGCTTCGTGTGAGCCTTCGCTGAATAACCGCGCGCCGGCGATCGAGAAGCTGCCGATCAGCAGGATGCGGGTCACCCACACCATCAGAGCCACAAACACAGGCACAATTCCGGTGATTGTTTTCGGATCGATGAACGCGGTCGCCTCCGGCAGACGGTGAACCAGACCCAGCGAGATTCCCCACCAGGTCAGTACGGCATTCATAGTGGCAGCCAAAAGCCAGGCGCCGAACAGAAACCAGTTTTCATTGGCAGAAGGCTGCCCTTCCTCCGGAATGAACAACCGGGCGATTCCAGCAAAATCGATGCCGCAAAAAGCGATGGTTAACACAGTCGCCCATGAAAGGCCAAGAATTTTCAGATCTCCCAGCAGGTCGCGCAAAGCGACCTCTGTGGTGGAGTAGTTGAACATTTCAAAGCCGACCAGGGCAGCCGCCAAAATGGCGCCGATCAACAACCCCCGTTGGGTGAGGACGCGTCGCGGGAAGACTCCGCGCCTTTGATTTTGAGTAGTATATGCTCCGGACATGGCAACCTCCTTCACGGATAAATCGGATGCATGCCCTTATAATAGAACAAAAATTCTAAATTGTCAAGTCCCAGCCTGGTTTAGAACCATTTCCTCTTGCGAAAATAATACAACATGCCGCCGGCGATCAGCAGAAAAACCACCCAGGCCAACGGATAGCCCCATTTCCAACTCAATTCCGGCATAAAATGAAAGTTCATACCGTAAACGCCAGCCACAAATGCCAAAGGCAGGAATATGGTTGAAACGATTGTCAGGGCTTTCATAACCTCGTTCAAACGCAGCGAGGTTGCATTTAAATAAACCTCCAGGGCGTTGGTGGCCATGTCGCGCAGGATATCGATCCAGTCGTACGTGCGCACCAGGTGATCGTAGATATCGCGGAAATATAGCTGTGATTGGCGGTCGATCATGGGGTATTCTTCCCGCGTGAGATGATTGATCACTTCGCGCTGCGGCGCGATTACCCTGCGCACCGAAATGATCGCATGTTTCAATCGCAAAATTTGCTCGAGAGTTTCCGATTGCGGTTTAGCCAGCACCCGGTCTTCCAGGGCTTCCAGCTCATCCTCCAGCGCTTCCAGAGGCGGGCTGTAATCGTCGACAATGGTATCGATCAAAGCATGAGTAAGGAAATCCGCGCCATTGGTTTGCAGGCGCTCATCCCGCTGCAAACGCACCCGCAACTTCTCTGTCGCCGTGATTTTCGGACTGTTAAAGCTGGACACCACGTAATTTTGCCCCAGGAAAATATCGAATTCCTCTGAAGTTAACAGGCTGCGGTCATGATCCGCTAACAGTGCCATCACCACAATGAACAAATAATTTCCATAATCATCCACTTTCGGGGTTTGGAACCCGGACGATTCGGTATCTTCAATCGCCAGTGGATGAAATTTGAATAGATCACCCAGGATTTGTTGAAATTCTTCATGGGTGGCTTGCTCCAGGCTGACCCACACCAGGTTATCCATATCTTTTAGCGCAGTTTTGCATACTTTCGGCGAAATATCGAATTCAGGGGGTGCGGATTTGGGAATGAGCATGGTGCGGATCATGGGCGCTCCTGGTTGGTCGATATAAACGTTGTGACGTAAGTATTATAGGCTAAAAGCATACCAAGGTGGATTGAAATTTGTATTCGCATAGCCAATCATTGGCTTCATACAATCCGCCAAAAGCAGGTAAAATAAGTCATTGGAGATGCCATGACTGACCTGAATATTCAATCTTTGATGATCCTTCTTCCTGAGATTTTCCTGCCAGACCAGGCGCGCGGCGTCTCGGCTGTGATCAATTTTGATTTGTCCGGCGAAGGCGGGGGTGAGTGGACGGTAACCATCCGCGATCAAAAATGCACCGCAGAGGCCGGAAAGGCGGCCGCACCGGACTTGAGTCTGTCGGCGAAAGCCAAGGACATCCTGGATATCTTCACAGGCCGGCTGGACCCCACCCGCGCGCTGCTCTTTGGCAAATTACGTATGACCGGCGATATGCGGCTGGCTATGCGTTTGGCAGAGCTTTTCGATACCCACGACCCGCGTCTGCGTCAGTGGAAAGCCTGACCCGCTTGTTTTATGTAGAGTGCGCCTCAGCGCACCAGTAAACTCCCTCTCCCCGTTTCGGTGAGAGGCCAGGTGAGGGGTTATTACTCGTCTAACAGGTCGATGCGCTGAAGCACATCCTACTGCACGCTAAAAAAAAAATCCTCTCCCTGTTTTCGGGAGAGGATTTATAAGTGGCTAATATAATCCCCACTCCATATCCAAACCTTCTTCCATCATCGCGAAGTCCCAAACATCCATGCCAAGTTCAACTGAAACCGGCACGCCAAGGGCTTCTTCCGCTTTGACCCGCGTCATATCGATCAACGCCGGACCGTACGGACAGAATGGGGTGGTCAAAATCATCTTCAGCACTGCTTCGCCGTCCTGATAGCGGAAATTCCGAATCAGTCCGAGCTGAATCACGCTCAACCCGATCTCCGGGTCTAGTACCTCATTTAAACCAGCCCGCAGTTTTTCGCAGGCTTCCGGGTCGGTGGCTTCAAGATCCCAAACGGCAGGATTGCTGCCGGGTTTATCACTCATTCACCATCTCCACTTCTCTGGGTAGCGGAACGACGTAGGTGCAGTGGTTGTCTCCGGTTAATACACAGGAAATTTTTTGCGCCGGAATCGCCAGCACCATCGAAATCAAGGTCTGATCCACCAGACACACTTGCGGGTGTTCGTGCCCGACCTGTAAATAGGGGCAAGTGATTTCGCGAATATGGTAATCGTCGCCGATTTTTTCCCAGTCGACAACAAAACCTTCTTCAGCCAGGAGTTTTTTAAGGAAATTCAACTTTTCCTCAAAGGATAGGTTCTTGGTCTGACGCGAGTGTTCTTCAGCCAGATCCTTCGCCATCGTGGAAAAGAGATTCTCAATAGCCGAAGCCGGCAAGGTACCCTTCAATTGGTCCAGCAGCCGGTTAGCCAGTCGGAAATAGCGCGTCGGGAAGCGTTCCAACCCCTCATCCGTCAGGTAATACACCAGACGCGGTCGACCCACGCCATGGCGTTCCTCCTCCGAGGTTACCAGGCCGTCCGCCAGCATGCTGTTGAGGTGGTGGCGCACGGAAATGGCATTAATCCCAACCGCCTCCGCCAACTCATTAATGGTTGACCGGGGATTGTTCAGCAGAGTCAGTAAAATTCGTTCTCGTGTACTTTTCATTGGTTGTTTTCTCACCAAAATAGCAAAATAGTGCCTATTTTCTTTGGAGTATATCAAAGGGGGGATAATTTGTCAATATATAAGAATTTTATAGTAAATATTGACCGAAATCCCTTACTGTGCTATAATCCGGTCGACACATGGACAGGCAAAGCGGGTAAAACCGCCCAAATGCCTGAGTAAAAATCAAGGAGTTCCAACATATGGCTGAACTGGTAATTCGCGACCTCAAAGTGAGCATCGAAGGTAAGGAAATTCTCAAGGGCGTAGATCTGACTCTCCCTCAAGGCGAGGTCCACGCTATTATGGGACCGAATGGCACCGGGAAATCGACCCTGGCTTACACGCTGATGGGTCACCCGAGCTATGAGGTTACCGGTGGCGAAGTAACATTTGACGGACAAAATATACTCGAACTTGAGCCGGATGAACGCTCCCGTTTAGGGATTTTCCTGGCATTCCAATACCCTGTCGCGATCCCGGGTGTGACCGTGGCGAACTTCTTGCGCACAGCGATGAACGCTCGCCGGCGCGCTGACAACCCGGATGACAAAGGCATTCCCATTCCCGAATTCCGCAAGATGCTGAAGGCGAAAATGGAGATGCTCAAAGTCGATTCGGCTTTTGCTGGACGCTACCTGAATGATGGGTTCTCTGGCGGTGAGAAAAAACGCGCCGAGATCCTGCAAATGGCTACCCTGGAACCCAGAATTGCCATTCTAGACGAAACCGACTCAGGTCTGGATATTGACGCATTGCGGGTTGTGTCGGAAGGCGTCAATGCCTTACGCGGTCCTGGACTGGGAGCTTTAGTGATTACTCACTACCAGCGCATTCTCAACTACATCAAACCGGATGTGGTTCATGTGATGATGGGCGGCCGCATTGTTGAATCTGGCGGTCCCGACCTGGCTCTGCATCTGGAAGAGCATGGTTACGATTGGGTGCGCGAAAAGGTAGATAGCGGTTCTGTACCGGCATAATCTCCCTGCTGGACAGACTGATTGCAGGTTGAGGAGGTAATTATGAGCAACAATCCGAAAACGGATTATTTAGGCGATATCGGTGAATACCGTTACGGTTTTCAAGACGAAGACGTGTCGGTATATAAGACCCGCGCGGGATTAAACGAAGATGTCGTCAGGCAAATTTCGCTCAAAAAAGGCGAGCCTGAGTGGATGCTCGAGTTTCGACTGAAAGCGCTCAAGCACTATCAACTGCGCCCAATGCCCACCTGGGGCGCTGACCTGAGCCATCTCGATCTTGACAATATCGTTTACTACGTCAAACCGACCGAATTGGAAGGCAAGAACTGGGATGATGTGCCCGATTCGATCAAAAAGACGTTCGATAAGCTTGGCATCCCCGAGGCCGAACAGAAATTCCTGGCTGGCGTTGGCGCGCAGTATGAATCTGAAATGGTGTACCACAACATTCAGGAGCACCTCGAGAAACAAGGAGTCATCTTCTTGAGCATCGAGGAAGGCTTGCGTCAATACCCGGACCTGTTCCGCCAGTATTTCAGCACAGTCATTCCGATCGAGGACAACAAATTTGCGGCGCTCAATAGTGCAGTTTGGTCCGGCGGGTCGTTTGTTTACATTCCGCCGGGCGTCAAAGTAGATTTGCCCCTGCAGGCTTACTTCCGTTTGAATATGGCCAACATCGGTCAATTCGAGCGCTCGATCATCATCGCTGATGAAGGCTCGCAGGTGCATTATGTAGAAGGCTGCACCGCGCCATCCTACACGACTGATTCATTTCATAGCGGTGTGATTGAGATCGTTGTTAAAAAAGGCGCCCGTGTGCGTTATACCACTATCCAAAACTGGTCGACCAACGTTTACAACCTGGTCACCCAGCGCGCTCTGGTAGAAGAAAACGGCACAATGGAATGGGTCGACTGTAACATCGGCTCGAAAGTTACCATGAAATACCCCTCCTGCTATCTGGTTGGCTCAGGTGCGCGCGGTGAGATTCTCTCGATGGCCTTCGCGGGTCCGGGTCAGTGGCAGGATGCCGGTGGCAAGATCTTGCATTTTGCGCCAAACACCAGCAGCAAGATCACCTCAAAATCCATCAGCAAAGGCGGCGGACGGGCTTCATACCGCGGACTGCTCAAAGTCCACAAGGGCGCTTATAACGTGCGATCCAATGTGGTGTGCGACGCTCTGCTGCTCGATCCGCAATCGCGTTCCGACACCTATCCATCCATCGAAATCGACGAAGAGGATGTTTCGGTCGGCCATGAGGCTTCGGTCTCGAAGGTAGGCGAGGAACAGCTCTTCTACTTGATGAGCCGAGGCCTGAGTACGGAAGAAGCCACCACTATGGTAGTATCCGGCTTCATCGAACCGTTGGTCAAGGAACTGCCCATGGAATACGCTGTGGAAATGAACCGACTAATCCAGCTGCAAATGATAGGCTCGATTGGGTAAGACACCAGGTTGCTCCATCGCGAAACATCGAAAAGGACGCTGCATATATGACTAAAGAAACACCCAGGGTTGTCACCCGCGTAGTTCGCCGCGATGAAGCGGTGCTGA